>CAJKZL010000583.1 GCA_905204385.1 uncultured Odoribacter sp.
GCGGATGTGAAAGTGATGAGCAGAAGCCGGACTTCGGGAGTGGGCAGGGCGTCGCGGGGATTTGCTGCAAACTCTACCAAGGTACCGTCATAGTCGAGCATAATCAGCCGATGACGGGAGTTTAGGTATTTATCCCGTATGGATTGGAATTTATGAGCACCGATGAGTTTTTGCCGGAGTAGTGAATTCCTATCCCGGATGTCCAGCAGTTTCCGGACAAAATCTTTGGCCCATTTGTTGACAGTTTGCCGGGCGATCACTGTTTGCATGCGTTTAAGCCGGGCGAGTTGTTCCTGAGGAGAGAGTTGCAGAGCGGTGTAAATGGCCTTTTCGATGGCTTCGACGTCTGTCGGATTGATAAGCAAGGCATCGGGGAGTTCAAGGGCCGCTCCGGCCATTTCGCTCAGGATTAGCGTGCCGGCTTTGTCGCGTTTAGCGGCAATGTATTCTTTTGCAACCAGATTCATGCCGTCGCGTAAGGGAGTTACCAGGGCGATGTCGGCCTGATGATAAAAAGCAACCAGTTCTTCAAAGGGAAAACTGCGGTAGTAATAATGGATCGGGGTCCAGTCGAGGGTGGCATATTGTCCGTTTAAGGTACTGACCGATTCGTCGATTTGTTTTTTGAGGTTGGCATAATGATCGACATTGTTGCGGGAGGGCACAATAATCATTACTAAAGATACTTTTCCGCGGTATTCGGGATGATTTTCCAGAAAAAGCGTAAATCCCTTCAGGCGGTGAGCGATTCCTTTGCTGTAGTCCAACCGGTCCACGGAGAGGATCACCCGGTAGGAAGCGAATTCCTGCGACAACCGTTCCGTGAAATTCCGGACTGCCGGTGTCAGGGAACTTTTATAGTATAGGGAAAAATCGATGCCCATGGGGAAAGTGTTCACTTCTACGACGCGATTATTCCATTGCACTTCGTTTTCATGGAAATCCACCCCGGTCACCCGGTGGGCTGCAATTTTGAAATAACGCTCATAGTCGTCGGTATGAAAGCCGATCAGATCGGCTCCTAACAGGCCTTCCACCAATTGCATCTTTTCGGGCAAGATGCGGAACAATTCCCAGGAAGGGAAAGGAATATGATGAAAATAACCGATGCTGATTTCGGGAAAATGCCTGCGTAACAGGGTTGGGAGCAACATGAGCTGGTAGTCTTGTATCCAGACGATGTCCCCGGGAGCAATCAGGCGGACGGCTGCTTCGCAGAATAATTGGTTCACTTCGCGATAAGTCTCCCAACAATTGATTTCATGATGGACATAAGAAAAAAAATAGTGGCATAAGGGCCAGATAGTGCTGTTGCTGTAACCTTCGTAGTATTCTTTGATCTGGCGGGAATCGAGAAAAACAGGATGCAATCCGTCCTCTTTCAGTTGTTCGCCGATCTGCCGGCGTCCTGCAGGGTCGTCGACGCAGAGGCCCGGCCAGCCGATCCAGTGTTTTTCTATGCTGGTTTTGAGAGATCCCAAGCCGGTTGCCAAGCCTCCTTCGCTTCGGGAAAATCGATATTTCCCTTGTTCTTGCCGTGCTTTTACGGGTAATCGGTTAGATATGATAAATAATCTCATTTCATGCTGATCGGTTAATGCCACGATGTAAAAAGAAAGTCCGTTAAGGTACTACCATTCCCGGACTTTCGTTTTAAGGGGACTCTGTCCCGCGTTGTTTCGGTAAGCAATTTTTCCGGTATTTATTTTCCCATTTTATTGCTTTTTGAGCCGCTCCTGGAAGATTTGGCCTGTACGTTTTTGTTTTCGCCGCTCTTTCCGGTCGAGCGTTTTTGGGAAGTTCCGCTTTTAGAAGCTGTGCTTCCGTTTTTTGTTTTTGCCTTTCATAATCGATGTATTCGATAGGGACAAACAGAAAGTTTTCTGCTGCTTGAAGCAGATGAAGACTACCGCAAGCCGCCTTGATTGGTATTGTTTTCGTTGTCGAAAGGATTACCTTTCCCGGCACGGTGTTCATAATCCTCGACATTATCGTTCATCGGACGGTTAGAGGAAGAATAACCCGTATTGTGGCCCAGTTCTTCGTGGGCATCCTGGATTTTATCCTCTGCCTTATTCATTTTCTTTTCGGCTTTGTCCATTTTTCTCATGCCATCGTTTTCGTAACCCTTGGCAAATTTATCTTCAGCCTTGTCCATTTTCTTTTCGGCCTTGTCCATTTTTTTGTCAGCTTTTTCGTACTTGTCGGCTGCCCGTTCATGGTCGCTTTTGCCGCTCCATTCGTTCATTTTGTTCTCGACGTTGTCTTTCATATCGTTCATTTTGTTTTTGGCTTTGTCGGACCATTCATCCATTTTATTTTCGGCCTAGTCGGTCCAATCGTTGACTTTTGATACGGCTTTATGCATCCCTTCGTTCATTTCGTTGCGAAGATGTCAGGCGCGTTGATCGGTGTTGCTGCCGGTGAAACCAATAATCCTGAAAAAGTGATCCCCATGGCAGTGCGCGCCTCGCGTCTGCGTCTTGTGATTTTCTTTGTGGGTACTGTTTTTAGCGTGGCAACGCTTTTGCCTTCAGAAGCAGCTACGGTCTCAAAAAGCCCCTTTATCACGGTGTTTGAGCAGATGGGCATTCCCTACGCCGCGGAT
>CAJKZL010000584.1 GCA_905204385.1 uncultured Odoribacter sp.
AATAAGACGGAGACAGCTTATTTGTGGAAGACGGGTAAAATGTGGTTCCGGGTACCGGAATCAGTAAAGATTGTGTTGAAAAACAGTCTTCCGGAAGGGGTATACGCTAAAGATCTGGCGTTATGGGTCACGGGCTTATTGAAAGGGGAGAATATGCTGTATAAATCGGTGGAATATCACGGAGAGGGGGTGCATCGGCTTTCTGTTTCGGACCGGATGACTTTGGCTAATGTATCGGCTGAAATGGGGGTAAAGAATTCTGTTTTCCCTCCGGACGATACATTGGCAGACTTTTTCAGCGATTATGCCATTCAAGGAGTCTGGGCAGATCAGAATGCAAGCTATGAGCGAGAATTTGAGATCGATCTCTCGGCGGTTGTACCGATGGCTATGCTTATAGGACAAAACGCAGAAGTGAAAAGTATTGCAGAATGGGGGGCTTTACCGATACAACAAGGGTTGATCGGTGCCTGTGGAGCTGGAAGGATTGAAGATTTACGGGTGGTTGCAAATATTCTGGAAGGGAAAAAAATAGCCCCGGGCTTTCAGTTATCTATTGTTCCCGCCTCCCGGGAAATCTATATGCAGGCGATAGAAGAAGGATTGATCGATATCGTTTTTAAATCCGGTGCTTCTATTCTGGGTGCAAGCTGCGGACCTTGTCTGGGAAGTAGCCACATGATATTGGCAGATACGAAGCGTTATATTACTACGACTAACAGCAATTCCCAACAACGCATGCTATCCCTGGGGGTAGAGAAATATGTGGCTTCGCCGGCAACGGTGGCCTGGACGGCTCTAAACGGAGTATTGACTGCTCCTGCAGGATTCGGGGAAGCCGTTTATCCTTACTGGACCATACCTGTAGAGCCTATATCGGTACATGAATTTGACAATCGCTTGTTCGGCAAGGTATGGAATTATAAAGAAATCGATCACATTTCGAATGAACAGTTGTTTGCAGAATCAAAGACCTATCAACTTTCTATTGAAAATAAAGCGAGCTTGCTGCCTCATTTACTATCGGGTTTGGATGTCACCTTCGCTTCCCGGGTAAAGCCCGGAAATATCATTGTGGCCGGAGAAGATTTTGGATGTGGAAAATTGATCAAGCATGCGGTGGTGGGGCTTGCTGCTGCCGGGATCAAAATGATTATAGTCCGTTCTGTGAACCGGAGGTTTTTCCGTATGGCTGCCGAACATGGGTTGCTCATCCTGATTGCCCCTGCCTTGGTGAGCAAATATCGTTCAGGGGACGACTTGATTGTCGACCTTGAAGATAAGCGTATTTATTTAAACCAGGAAGAATACAACTTACCTGAAATAGACCCGCAATTCGTAGAAATACTCAGACGAAAATCCTAAGTGTGAATTTATAAACTTTGTTTACAGGGAGAGGATCGCTGATTCGGCGTTCTTCTCCCTGTATTCTTTTTGGATATTTGTTCCGTTAATTTTGCCTTTCTTATCTTCTCCTTGTTAAATTATTACGTTTTTTTAAACCTTATCTCCCGGAAGCCGTTTTTATCCCTTGAGACCTTATACAGATAGATATTTTAGATTTTTGGATAAGGTGACAACATTTTTGCCATAACAATTGTATCTTTGTAAACGGCTAGGACCCCTCAGGGTTTTAGGGAACATATAAAATTTGTCGGAAGCTTTATGCTTCATTCTTGTTGGCGAAAACCTGAGAAATTTTCAATGATGTACAAGAATGGCATGAATGGTTCTCACGCTATAAGCGTGGGGGTTGTTGTCATTTTGTACATTAAGGTTTTCTCAGGACCTTCGCCAAGGAATGACAGACGACACCACGCTTTTTTATTTTTGTATGAAATACAATCAATACCTCTGATTATGAAAGAAATTCTGAGACTCATTTCACAGCTTCATCATTTTATGCAACCGGAAGAGATAAGTTATTTTATTTTTGAAGTATTGGATAATATGCCTTTCCCGATCATGGTGAAGAATATCGATGATGATTATCGGTATATTTTTTGGAATAAACAGAGTGATTCCGACTCCATATACGACAGAACGTTAACCGTAGGAAAAACAGATTTTGAAATCTATGGAGGAGAATTGGGGAAAAAGATAAGGGAACAGGATGAATCGGTGGTGAAAAGCGGTAGATCCTTACGGGTAGAGGAAAAATTGGCTGGTTCGGGAGTGGAAGAACGTTATACGATCCGGGAAAAAAGTGTTTTCAAGATCAATGATGTTCATCTTTTGATTGTAATATGGTGGGATATAACAGATCAAGTAAATAACCGGAAGGCGCTTGAACGTCTGAATCTCGAAAAGTCACAACTGATAGAACGTAATCAGTTAATTTTGGAGAATGCAAATATCGGTTTAGTCTTTCTGACTTCGGATTATACTGTTTTGTGGACAAATTTGTCTTCCTATCTCCGACATCCTCTGGTTGAAATTTATACAGCCTCTTCTGAAAAAAAATGCTATCAAAAAAGAGGTTTTAATGTTATATGTCCCGGTTGTATTGTGGCCCAGGCCTTGAAAACCGGGCATATTGAAAAGAAAACGGTACATTCGCCTACTCATGATTTAGTACTGGAGATTACGGCGAACATAGTCCATAAA
>CAJKZL010000585.1 GCA_905204385.1 uncultured Odoribacter sp.
ACGACAACCCTGCTGTCGCCATGATGGATGTCGGCTACACCAACGACCCTTATATTATCGCCCAGCAGCCCAAAATGACGGCCATCAACTCAGCCTTGTCCATCGACCTGACAGGTCAGGTGAATGCCGATTCTTTGGGATGTAAATTCTACAGCGGTTGCGGAGGTCAGTTGGATTTCATCCGGGGCGCTGCCGCCAGCGAAGGCGGAAAGCCCATCATCGCTATGCCGGCTGTCACTGCTAAAGGCATCAGCAAAATATCTCCGACACTTCTGAATGGAGCAGGCGTGGTAACCACCCGTTTTGACGTCCATTACGTAGTGACCGAGTACGGAGCTGTGGATCTGTACGGCAAAACCTTGCAGGACCGCGCCAAAGCGCTGATCTCCATTGCGGCACCGCAATGCCAGGAAGAACTCGATAAAGCAGCTTTCGAACGTTTCGGCAGCCACTATCATTTCGTTAAAAAATAACAAATTCGTTTGCTAATGTACCAATGGTCGAATCTACCCGTGTATTTGTTTATGAATACATTTCATCGGTACATTAGTCGATTGGTACATTAGCAAATTTATCACAATGGATTGGAACAAACTCTTATCGGCACAACGTTATCATCCGGGAAACACCACTTCTTTATTTCATTCCCACGATCGTTCACAATTTCAACGGGATTACGACCGGCTGATTTTTTCCTCTCCTTTCCGGCGCTTACAGAACAAAACCCAGGTTTTTCCGTTGCCCGGTAACATTTTCGTCCACAATCGTCTTACCCATAGCCTGGAAGTGGCAAGCGTCGGACGGTCTCTGGGAAATAAAATCTGTCAGTTTCTGAAAAAACGACAAACTCCGCTCGACAATCCGGATCTCCTCGAAGAAATAGGGACCATTGTAAGCACCGGCTGTCTGGCCCACGATCTGGGGAATCCTCCCTTCGGTCATTCCGGCGAGGAAGCCATCTCTTATTTTTTCAGTGAGGGCGAAGGCTTATATTTTAAAAAATTGCTTTCCGACGAGGAATGGAACGATCTGAGTCACTTCGAAGGCAACGCTAATACCTTTCGTCTTTTGACGCACAGCTTCAATGGCAGGCGACCGGGAGGCTATACCATGACCTACACCACTCTGGCCTCCATTGTCAAATATCCTTTCGAATCCACCAAAGCGAATCCCAAAGGATTTAAATACGGCTTTTTTCAAAGCGAAAAAGAAATTTACAAACAGGTGGCCGAAGAACTGGGAATAGGTCAACTGTCCGACCACCCATTGCAATACACCCGCCATCCCCTGGTTTATCTTGTCGAGGCCGCGGACGATATCTGCTATCAGATCATGGACATAGAAGACTCCCATAAATTACGCATACTCTCCTACGATGAGACAGTGAGTATACTCGAAAGCTTCTATGACAAAAACGAAGACAAAGAAGACCTGAAAATCATTGCCCGCACCTTTAAAGTGGTTACGGACAAAAACGAACGCATCGCCTTTTTAAGAGCAGGCATCATCAACAAACTGATCAATGCCTGTTCGGAAGCTTTTTGCCGGAACTACGAAGCGATCATGGCCGGCGAATTCCACAGCACCCTCATCAAAGAAGTGCAAGGTACCAACAAAACCGCTTACGATTCATGTACTGCTTTGGCTTACGGACGCATCTATCATACCAATATGGTCACCCAGATTCAGATCGCCGGTTTCAAAATCCTCGGTACCATTCTGAAGGAATATACCGATGCAGTACTCAAGCCTGAAACCTATTATGCGCGGAATATTCTTTCCATCATGCCGGAACAATATAAGGTGAGCAAAGAAGATTCCATGTATACCAAAATACAAACCGTCGTAGATTACGTATCGGGCATGACCGACTCCTACGCGCTCAATCTATACCGGAAAATCAAAGGAATCGACCTGCCGGAAATAAAATAAACGCCCAAATAACATCAGTTCCCTTTATGAAAAAATTAATTCTTTACGCACTGGTTTTAATGAGTATCCTTCCTCTCAGCCTCAGTGCTCAAAAAAAATTTTCGTTTGAAATCAAAGACGGACATTTTTACCGCGACGGCAAAGTTATTCCCATTATTTCCGGGGAAATGCATTATCCCAGAATCCCGCACCAATATTGGCGTCATCGGTTGAAAATGCTGAAAGCGATGGGCCTGAATACCGTCGCAACCTACGTATTCTGGAATGCCCATGAACCGGAACCCGGGAAATGGAATTTTGAAGGCGACTACAATCTGGCCGAATACATCAAAATTGCAGGCGAAGAAGGCTTGATGGTGATCCTACGGCCCGGTCCCTATGTATGTGCAGAATGGGAATTCGGCGGATATCCCTGGTGGCTGCAAAATATCGAAGGGATGGAAATCCGCAGAGACAATCCGGAATTCCTGAAAAGAACGAAACTGTATATCGACCGCCTCTACCAGGAAGTCGCCCCTCTGCTGATGACCAATGGATGCCCCATCATTATGGTACAGGCTGAAAACGAGTTCGGATCGTATGTTTCCCAACGCAAAGATATTCCACTGGAGGAACATCGCCGCTACAATGCTAAAATTAAACAGCAATTGGCGGATTCAGGC
>CAJKZL010000586.1 GCA_905204385.1 uncultured Odoribacter sp.
TTTGAGGCCGTTGTCAAACTCTACACTGACCGAGTATTTCTCATCGGGAATGTTTGCTTCAATCGTTACATGAATGGTTCCTTTCCGTGTCAGATCGTATTGCCGGGCCTGTTCTTTCCGGTAGACCGAAGGCAAGGAACCCAGATAGCGCGCCGCCAGCCCCTGAGCTTCTGCGCAACTGATATCCCCTACCAGATAAAAGACAAAGTCCGAAGCATCCTGAAACCGGTCGGCATAAACGGCCTTCATCCGGTCGAAATCCAGGTCTTCATAATACCGTTCGTCTTTCCTGCACAAACGGGGCGATTCGACGAACCGTAACTCACGCATAGCCTCGCGGATGGTGTCTTTAACCGTAAGAGGGGTATTGCGGACATTCAGTTTATTGACGTATACATACTTATCGAAATAATCGCGATCGAAACGAGGCTTTTCAAAAGCTAAATACACCAATTGAAACATCATCCCCACATCATCTCCGACAGCCGAACCGTTCACCGTCTCGGCCGTTTCCCCCAGGCCGACTTGCATGGAGACTTTATGATCTTTCAGGATGGCTTCCATCATTTTGCCGGTATGACGATATAAACCCGAAGCAGCCAGCACATCCGGCAAAACATCCGCAGAAGGCAAATCGGCATCGGCCAGCAGCGAGCGTCCTCCCTTGCTTTCGCCATGCAGCCCGACCACTTTGTCTCCGGTATCGGTTTGTTTGAAAAACACCCGACACCCGTTCGACAAAGTCCAGAGTTCTGCCTGAAGCGGCTTGATTTTTTTCACTTTCACCACCTTGCCTCCCGGCACTTCAAAATCCATCAAGGGCTCGGGCGTCACTTCCGTATACCAGGGTTCCAGACGGGCATTTCGCACTTCGCACATCGTCTCCATAATCTCATCGGCAGACGGAAAATCATAATCCGGATTATTCCCCTGCATCACAAAAATCCAGTTCGTGTCGGACCTATTCCAACGGTCTATCCACTCCTTCAAGTCATCTACCTTCATTCGGGACAGGATTTTACGGGACAATGCGATATCTTCGGCAATCGTCGTGACCGGTTTTCCCTCCAGGAAATGATTCTGATACAACTTGACGTATACTTCGTTCGTAAACCGATCTTCTGCAGTCTCGTCCAGAGCGTGCAGATAACGGTCGATTTCCTGTTGCAAACGCTCCTCATTTATCACAAAGCGTTCGAAACGCTCCAGCTCTTCCATCAACTGCTTCAAAGCACTCCGTTCTTTACCGGGATAAGCTTCGAACAGGATATTCAACACACTGTAGTCCCGCACCAGCGGATCGTAAGAGACACCGGCTTTGAGGAAATCAGGGCCCTGATCCCGGAGATACTCCGATAAATCGCGGAACACCATCCGGTTATAAAAAGTGCGCAACAGATTGTCTTTCATCATTTGTTCGAGATTCTCCGGCGCCCGGTTACGAATCCGCTTCAGCAATTGCACCGTATGAGTCGGAATCTCCGGGTCGGTTATCCGGCAATAATAAGGCCGGACATGGTCCGGAATCTCATAAGACAAGCGGGGCTTCGGATTCACCCGTTTAGGGATAGGTGCAAAAAGACGGCGGATTTCCGCCTCTACTCTATCGGCATCCACATCTCCCACGACAATCACAGCCTGCTGATCGGGGCGGTAATAATCGCGGTAATAGTCCCGGATGTCCCGGGACGAGCAATGCCGGATGATTTCCGGATCGCCGATGGTGTTGTGCGTAGCATATTTGCTACGATTGTACAAGTAAGGGGCCACCTGTTCCTGTATCCGCTCCATGACATTTCGTCCCCGCCGCCGTTCTTCAAGGATCACTCCCCTTTCCTTATCCACCTCGGCCGGATCCAGCAGCAGCAAACCCGACCAGTCACGGAGAATCAGCAGACAGGAATCGGTCAGGGTTTCCTCTTTCGCCGGTACCCCGTCCATATGATATACGGTTTCATTCTGCCCGGTATAGGCATTGAAACGGGCAACGCCCCGACGGGTCAGGAAGCCTTTCACGCCCTCGGGGAAATGCTCCGTTCCGTTGAAAGCCATGTGTTCCAGAAAATGGGCCAATCCGTTCTGAGAGTCCTCTTCCATCAAGGCTCCGACATTCTGCACCAGATAAAAATCCGCCTTGCCGGGCTGCAATCCGGTATGCCGGACATAATAGGTCAGTCCGTTCTCCAGCTTTCCCTGGCGGAAAAGAAGGCTATCCGGCTGACCCATGGTTTGCAGACAAGCCAAAAGCATATACAAACCCAATGCTATTATTTTCATAGAACCTGCAATTTATGTTGTATGGTGCTCTGCAGCTTTTTCATCAAAAGAGGATCTTCCATCTGAGCGCTCGTCAGGAAAGCCTGATGATAACTCTGCTTGGCCTTTTCCCGTTCTCCCGTTCCTGCATAGCAATCACCCAGCATCACCAGCAAACGGGTGCGAACATCCGCCGTCGCTTCTTTGTGCAGGGCGGCTGTAAGCCAGCCGATAGCCTTTTTCTGGGCGGGAACGGATAATTTACCCTGATTTACGCGGTAGAGGTCTTCCAAAGGCTGAGTGTAATCGTTCACGGACTGTCTGTCGCCTACAGCCG
>CAJKZL010000587.1 GCA_905204385.1 uncultured Odoribacter sp.
AGAAAATTTCCGCAAAAGTACAAGGATTGATCGATAAATTGAAGGCGAAAGGTATTTCGGTGAAATACGATGACCGGGATACTCAAAAACCGGGTTGGAAATTTGCCGATTACGAATTGAAGGGCGTTCCGGTGCGTTTGGCTATGGGCGAACGAGATCTGGAAAATGGGACGATCGAGGTGGCTAGGCGGGATACCTTGACTAAAGAGACATTGCCTTTCGAGGGAATAGAAGAGCATGTCGAGCAATTGCTGACCGATATCCAAAGTAATATTTACCAGAAAGCGTTGTCGTTCAGAGAAGAAAAGATTACCCGGGTGGATAATTACGAAGAGTTTAAAGAATTGCTGGAAACCAAGGGGGGCTTTTTCCTTTGCCATTGGGACGGTACTGCCGAAACGGAAGAAAAGATCAAGGCCGATACCAAGGCCACTATTCGCTGTATTCCGTTCGATAGCCCTGAAGAAGAAGGAAAGGACATGATTTCCGGTAAGCCTTCTCACCGAAGAGTATTGATTGCAAAAGCTTATTAAGTGATCTGCTGAAGCCAGTGTCAAAAGCTGAATGACATTGTTCTCTGCGGCAGGGCTTTGGCTTACGTCTTTTTGTTTATGAGTGTGGTAGAGCGTTATTTGAAGTATGTACCCTATGGAACGCAATCGGATACTGCTACCGGTAAGTGTCCGAGTTCTGAAGGGCAGACGGAATTTGCCCGCCTGCTGGCGGAAGAGATGAAAATTATCGGATTGGAGGATGTGAAGGTAGATACATACGGTTATGTAACGGGGTATTTATCTTCGAACATAGAACGGGAGACCCCTGCGGTAGGTTTTATCGCCCATTTGGATACCAGTCCGGAAATGAACGGTGAGGGGGTGCATCCTCAGTTGATCACCAACTATGCGGGGAATGACATTGTGTTGAACAAAGAGAAGGGAATTGTGCTGACTACCGAGGAATTTCCGGAATTGATGCGTTATGTGGGGCAAACGCTGATAACGACGGATGGAAATACATTGCTTGGTGCAGATGATAAAGCTGGGATTGCAGAAATCCTGACCGCTATGGAATATCTCGTTCGACATCCTGAAATTAAGCATGGTAAATTATGTATATGCTTTACGCCCGATGAGGAAATCGGAGAGGGAACGTCTCATTTTGAGGTGAAAAAGTTCGGAGCTAAATTTGCTTTTACTGTAGACGGCGGAGAATTAGGGGAATTGGAATATGAGAATTTTAATGCGGCTCATGCCAGGATTGTCTTTAAAGGGCGGAATCTGCATCCCGGCTACGCTAAAGATAAGATGATCAATTCCATCTCGGTGGAGAACGAGTATTTAAAAAATTTGCCGCGTAAGGAAGTGCCGGAACATACATCCGGTTATGAAGGTTTTTTTCATGTACAGCATATCCGGGGAAACGTAGAAGCCACTGAAGTCGAGTTGCTGATCCGTGATTTTGACCGGGATCGTTTTGAGTGGCGGAAAAATACCATCGAAAATGGAGTGCGTGAATTTTCCAAGCGCTATGGATTGATGATCGATCTGGAACTTACGGATCAATATTATAATATGCGGGAAAAGATCGAACCTTTGTATTATATCGTCGATATTGCCAAACAAGCCATGCAGGATGCTGAAGTAAAGCCATCGATCACCCCTATCCGGGGAGGCACCGACGGCGCAAGACTTTCTTATATGGGGCTGCCTGCTCCGAATTTATTTACCGGAGGTCATAATTTTCATGGACGTTATGAGTTCATTCCGGTAAATTCCATGGAAAAGGCAGTGCAAGTGATTGTCCGAATCGCAGAACTTTGTACAAAAATCTGAGAATTTAACCGTTTTGTCATGATCCGTTTCTATCTTTGTCCCCGGGACATAGAGAAACGGATTTTGTACGTTGATGTTCCAGTTAATTAATTTAGTTGAGAAAGGATGTCCTGTAAACCGGGGCATCCTTTTGTAATACGCCATCAGACGATCGAATGTTCCTAAGGGAAAATGGTTTTAGAAATCGGTTTTAAACGATATATTTAGTATTATTTCACCTTAATTTTAATAATGATACGGTAGACTGGCATTCTTTTTGTCATTCACATTAATGTTACAGAATCGTTATAAAGATGTAACAGTCTGAAGGTAGATTTGCAACATAATTAAGAAGACATTTTTTTTCATAAGTTTGTATTAGGTTAGTTAGTAGTGAAAAGTTTCCCGCTGTGACAGCGCGAAACTTTTTTTATTTGTAGGGTAATATTACTGCAAATTAGAACATTATTACTAGATTTGTGGCTCAAATGGCTTGGGGAAGCGTTGGGGGTATTGAACCGTAAAAATAGAATAAGGTGAGATATACTATGAACGGAATTAATATTACCCATTTGAACACTATTATCGATCAATTTCCGGATCAGTACAGGGAGATTATGTGGTTGACACTGAAAGGAATGAAGCCGGGTATCATTGCGACACATCTGTCTTTGAGCGAGATTACGGTCAGACGCTATCAAAGGACTGCGGGGTTATACATTCGCAAACATTTAGATCATGTCTTGGATATCACGATCGGCCTCTTGCTTTATGAGAAGTAA
>CAJKZL010000588.1 GCA_905204385.1 uncultured Odoribacter sp.
TCCTCCCCAGGCAATTTGCGGAAATTTAAGGATCGGTTCGGCATTCGGAGCTACATCCAATGAAGTATAAAACATAGAACGGAAGTTATTGGAGGGATTTCCCGTCATATCTCCGCTATTCAGATAATAAGCGCCGCTTTCGCTCATCACCCATAATTTAACCCCATCAGGACCGGTAGCCTCTCCGGTATGGCAGACATGAACGCCTCCCTTCATTTCGGGCACTCCGCTTCCTTCCAGGATATCCCGTAAAATAATAGTGTCGTTCCGGGCTTCTATCATGGCGATCATATCCAGTTGTACTTTACCGTCGGGCTGATCCCCCAAGACCAGAAAACCTTTGGTAAACGACGTACTGACCGTCATGCTACCATATCTGCTGACTACAATATCGCTATTTTTATCTTTTACCCGGAAATAAAGATTATAGTTTCCCGGCCGTATGTTAACCGGTAAATCCAGACGACGCGTATTTGCAATCACTTTTTTCTCCAATCCGATAGAATTTCCGATTTCCCAACGGAATTCATAATTGTCGTCTGCCGCCAGCGAATCCTGCGTCCCGCTAATCGTCGGATAGATACGCAAAGTATCTACCTGATACAGCAAATGATAGATGGTATCCATATTCCCGAATCCACTGACACTCAACTCATTAATTTCAACATAATCATAATTCCCCTTATCGTCGAAACAAGCGGTCGACAAAAGCACTCCCAGGAGAGAGTATAAGCAACGTTTATAATATTTCATCATTATTCTCATTTTATTTCATCCTTACCATTCATACTGATAGGAGTACCATTTCACTCCACTTACCCACATTAAACGTTTATCCGTTTCCAATACGGGTTCTCCCTTATCAAATTGCTCCTCCAGATAATTAACCATTTTTTCACGGATCAAATCCACTATGGGATCGGGCACGTATTGATTGAAATAATCATCTGTAAATCCGGACAATTCCAATATCAACATATATTTTTTTACCGTAAAAGCCCCCCATGATCCTCTTTCATAAGGAGTCGGATTGGTTTCTGTCTTAGGATAATCCACCCCGCTCCAGGAAGTGGGCTTGGCTACCATTAACTTTAAATTTACGGTATGGAACCTCGGATCGGGATTAAACACTTTCTCTTCTTCCGACAGATTTGTCCTACCCCCTAATTCTCCTTTAAAACTAAGGTTGGTCTTAAAATATTCATTATCGACCACCCGCAATACAATCGTACGGTTGGTATCCAACAAATCATCCTGCCTGTACACTTGCATGCGGACAGGTACCCTGGAAGCGCCCGCAGGCACAACCCACTCCCGCTGGAAATCAAAATCCCTGCCTTCTACAGCCGTCGAACTATCTTTCACTACTTCAACCCGAAAGGGACGGGGATAGTCGGTCACCTTTCCTGCAACGGCCAATTCCATTACCACTTCGGTGGTATCACCGTCGATCTTAATAAAATTCACCTCTGTATGATAATAGCGGGACCATTTGGAAGAGTCTACCCATGCCGACCCCCTGCGTACGTCAAAATAGATGGCATCTTCTCCTTCGAAATCCATTATCGACTTTTCACAACCGCCCATAAAAAAGAGGGCTGTAAAAATCACCAGACTATAAATCAAATTTCTCATCTTTATTGCAATTTATTCGTTATAACGATTTTCTATCTCTTCATCGGGCAATATCCACACATAATTGATCAAAGGCATATCCATATAAGCATCTGCACTTTGCCCCGAAGGAATAGATTCCATTCCTTTTCGCTTATAATAGAAAAATAATTGCCCTTCGCCCATCATTTCACGGGTGAACTCTTCCCTGATCAGTTGTTCTTTATTTTCAGGGGTAACCGCAATATTCCGGCAACCCCTCGCATATCTTATTTTATTGATATAGTCTGTGGCCTCCTGATCACTATCGCTACATTCCGCCAAGAGCAAATACATCTCACTCGTACGGATCAAAGGAATCATGTATTGATATTTAGGCTCCTTCACATCCTCGAATTTCTTGCAATATAAGACCTCTACCGTATCCATCAGGCTACTTTCCCACAAAGAGAAACGGGTATCGTTTTCATCCGGAAACAGGGTCCTCAAACGTCCTTCATTATAAGTCCCGAACAAAGTCAAACGGCTGGCATCCGATTGAGTTTCCTGAAAATAAGATTTGTAAAGATTTTCCCGGGAAGTGTTATAAAGAGCGAATAAAACTTCTGTCGAAAATATACGGTCCGGATCATCAGGTTTCAAAACTTCACTTTTGCCGACAAAGGGAAACCAGGCTTCTGCACCCTCGGAAACTTTTATGACCTCCGTAGCACAAGCTACAGCCTTGGCCTGATTGCCTGCCCACAAATAAGCCCGGGCCAGCAAAGCCTGAACAGCATAATAATTCAACCGATATTGTCTGTAATTTAAATTATTGTTGACGTCTTCCGGCAATGAACCGTTCTTCGCCCCCTTTTCGATCACCGGATCGCTCTCCCCGAGTAAGACGGCAGCTATTTCCAGATCATCGCTCACCAGATTTATGATTTGTTCGGCGGTCAGTAAAGGACGGATAGAGCGGTCGGCTTCGGTC
>CAJKZL010000589.1 GCA_905204385.1 uncultured Odoribacter sp.
GAAGGAAAACAGAATTTTCACCCAATTATCTTTTTGCTGCTTCATTACAATCACCTTCCTTCTTTTTAGTCAGCAAAGAAAAAAGGATGGGTAGTCTTTGCTAACCATCCTCATTGTAGCAGTATTCAATTCTTCTTTCCTCTCCAAAACGGCATTTATGCACCGTTTAGAAAAAAGATTTTCGGTATTCCATCGGCGTCTGCCCTATCACCTGCCGGAAAGCTGTTGCAAATTTACTGGGGCTTTCATATCCCACAGCTCCGGCAATTTCCGCAATCCCTTTTTGGGAATCCTGCCGGAGCATTGTGGCAGCAACGTTCATCCGATAACGGCGAAGATAGGAATACATGGAATCTCCGAATATTTCCTTAAAGCAGGTTTTCATCCCCGTCAATGAAATCTGGAATCGTTCAGCTAATTCATCCATCGTGTAATGCTCCTGCAAATTTGCCGTAATAAGATCATGGATCGCTTTGATTTTTTCTACCTGCCCTTTATAGAAATAAGGGCGATCTTCTTTGGAATCAGAAAACTGCAAAGCGTCCAGATATAAAAGCAGCTCCAGGGCTTTTACTTTATAGTAGTCACCTTTGATCTGCTGCGGGACAAAGTAAAGCTCTGAAAAAATATGTTCAATTCCTGGCTCATTATGAATCACAAACGGTTTCTTGTCATTGCAATACTTTTTTTGAAGCTCGTACAAATCAACAGAAAATCCGCCAAAAAAGTCTTTCAGCGCCGGCACAGCAATGTCCAGATCAAATCCCAGGGTCATCCCATGATAGTGGCAGAGTGGAAAGCAGAACCGTCCCGAATGGGAACGCCGGTCATCCACACGCATCTCATGCTCTTGCAAATAGCTATACGCATTATTGCCAATCTCGCTTTCGATCCGTCCCTCCCTGCAATGGTCTATATAGAGAAGCGAACTGTCCGTACTACTCTGAAAGTAGGAGGTACATTCTTTCAGGTGCATATCGCTATACATCACAAAAGCGCCATCAAAAATTTTGTGGGCTGTCATGGTTCCCTCGCCGCTCTCGTCAAAAAGCTGCAGGACAACGCAATCCTCAGTTTCAATGACATTTTTAACATTTGAGCCGCAGTTTATTTTACCATCAAACAGTTTGATTTCCGCCGCCTCCTTCCATCATAAAGAAATTAAATAACCGTTCCCGTCCTTCCGTATCCTGGAGGAAATAGCTTTCCTCCAATCTGCCGTTTTCCAGATGGATCACATAATTGCAGCACCTGAGTATAAATTCAGGATCATGGGTCACAATCACAATGGTTTTTCCTGAATCGGCAAGTTCTTTGACTGAATCGGCTACCTGCCTCATGTGAAAAAGATCAAGGCCGCTGGTAGGTTCGTCAAATAGTATAACCGGACGTTCAGAGGCAATCGCAGAAGCAATCGCCACACGTTGTTTTTGCCCTCCCGAAAGCCCCATGGGATGGCAGGCTTTGTACGGAAGCAAATCCATTTCTGTCAAGATAGCCTCTGCCTTTGCCACATTTTCAGGCGATTCATCGGAATCTTTTCCCGGCATACTTAACAGGACTTCCTCTAAAACGCTCTCTGTAAAAAGCTGATGGTTTACATCCTGCATGACCATATAGCATAGCTTCAGTCGCTGTTTGCTTGAATAGGAAGTACCATCTTTTTGGAGGATACCTTTACATCTTTTTTCCAATCCGCATAAGCAACGGGATAGTGTCGTTTTTCCGGCTCCATTGTGCCCGATGACCGCCGTTACATTTCCGGCAGGAAGCTCTATATTTTCCAGAGAAAGCGTTTCCGGCTGTTTCTTGTATGCGAAATGGAAGTGGTTCAGTTTCCATATCCCCTGCCCTGAATGTAGACTGGCAGGCTCAATGTCTGCAAACTCACTCAGGTCAAGAGGCCGTAATCCCATTTTAGCTTTTTCCGCCGCCGGAATCAACTGAAATTCCGGCAAAGTATAATCCCCTTGTATTTCCCCGTCGCTTAAATATATGATCCTGTCTGCCAGATCATAAAGATAGTAGAGCCGGTGCTCCGCAATAATAATTGTTTTGCCCTGTGACTTCAATATTTTTAACAGTTTCCGAAAATCAGTGATGGAATAGGCGTCAAGGTTGGAAGATGGCTCGTCCAAAACAAATACATCCGGTTCCACAGCGGAGGCAGATCCACAGGCGATTTTTTGCTTTTCCCCACCGGAAAGGGAGAAAACACTTCTGTCCAGCAGATTTGTAAGGTTCAACTGCTCTGAGACCAGCTTTACCCGCTTTCGGATTTCTGCTTCTTCCAATCCATGGTTTTCACATCCAAAGGCAATTTCGCTGGTCGTATCCACATTAAAAAATTGAGAACGTGGATTCTGAAAAACAGAACCCACTTTTTTTGATATGTCAAACAGGGAAAGCCCTCTCATATCTTCTCCATCAAGCATGACAGTGCCTTCCAGCTTTCCATCGTAATAATGAGGAATCAGTCCGTTAAACAGCCGTGTCAGTGTGGTTTTACCGCAGCCCGATTCTCCGACCAGCCCCATTGTCGTTCCTTTTTTGATGGAAAAGGAGACGTCATCTAC
>CAJKZL010000590.1 GCA_905204385.1 uncultured Odoribacter sp.
ATCTTTGTGGTAGATGATAGCCGTACAATCGGATAATCTTGGTGGCGGGTCAATTTGAATTTTTCCGGACGTCAGCAAGAGTTAATCCGGGCGGTTGAAGCTACCGGTACTCCCGTTGTGTTGGTGTTGTTTAACGGACGTCCTGTAACGATGAATTGGGAGGTAAAAAACATACCTGCCATTATAGAAGCCTGGTATCCGGGTGAATTCTCCGGGCAGGTAGTGGCGGAGGCTTTATGGGGGGAGTTTAATCCGGGAGGAAAGCTGTCTGTGACATTTCCAAAGTCTGTCGGCCAGATTCCATGGGCCTTTCCTTTTAAACCTCATGCTACCGGAAAAGGTTTTGCCCGGGTTGACGGTAGCTTGTTCCCTTTCGGATATGGGTTGAGTTATACTACATTTGAAATTTCCCATTTGACATTATCTACCGATACCCTTCCCGAAGGTGAAGAGCTGGAGGTAAGCTGTCGGGTGAAAAATACCGGAATTTGTAAAGGAGATGAAGTTGTACAGCTTTACCTGAATGATGAAGTATCGTCGATATCGCGCTATGAACGTGAATTATGTGGTTTTGAACGGATAACCCTGGAACCGGGAGAGGAAAAAACGGTGACTTTTCGGATCGGTCCGCGGGCCTATGGTTTGTATAATGCTGAAAACCGTTTTGTAACCGAACCGGGTAGGTTTACCGTGTATGTTGGAAATTCATCTGAAAACCTGGAATTGAAATCAGCGTTTTGGGTTAAGAAATTTTAAACTTACTCGATAACATGAATAAAGCTACGGAATGTCGGTTTAAAATTAGGGTATAATGAAACGATTTGTATTTATTGTATGGTGCTTGGCCGGTATGTTGCCGGTATCAGCCCAAGAGTTTCTGGGAAAATCAACCCCGGAAATAAAACAGGCTATTATAAAGTCAGAAGGGAAAATACGTGTTGTTGCAGACACATTATATGCAGAAAACCAGGTGGAAGATGAACGGGGACGTATTTTTGACGTGAAATATACTTTTATCGTGAAAAAGGAACGCTGTGTTGCCTATCGGCAAAGGGTGGCACGACAAGAATATTGGATTACAAAAATTCTGGAATGGGTAGAAACTAAGGAAGGAAAAGAAATAGGAAAACCCTTTGAAATTTTTGACCAGCAATTGTATCCTCAATATGATTTTGAAGATTTCAACATGAGGGTTACTCTGAAAAATGAGGAAATATGGATAGATTTTTGTAGTTGAGCAAAGAAAAAGAACTGAGTTATTTTAACCCAGTTCTTTTTCTTTTTAATCTAATATTACTTATTTCACAGTAGCCATGTGAAGGATCAATTCCAATACTTTGTTTGAATATCCCCATTCGTTGTCATACCAGGAAACAAGTTTCACAAAGTTTTTGTTCAATGCGATACCTGCCTTAGCATCGAAGATAGAAGTACGTGCATCTCCTAAGAAGTCAGAAGAAACCACTTCTTCTTCAGTGTATCCCAGGATGCCTTTCATTTCGCCTTCAGCAGCTTCTTTCACAGCAGCTTTGATTTCATCGTAAGATGCTTCTTTCTGTAAACGGAATACAACGTCAACTACAGATACGTCCAAAGTCGGAACGCGGAAAGACATACCGGTCAGTTTTCCGTTCAGTTCAGGAATAACTTTACCTACGGCTTTAGCGGCACCGGTAGAAGAAGGGATGATGTTGCCGGCAGCAGCACGCCCGCCTCTCCAGTCTTTCATAGAAGGACCGTCTACGGTTTTCTGAGTTGCAGTAGTAGAATGTACAGTGGTCATCAAACCTTCGATAACGCCGAATTTGTCATTGATTACCTTAGTCAGCGGAGCCAGACAGTTGGTCGTACAAGAAGCGTTAGAAACAATGGTTTGTCCTTTGTATTCTTTGTTGTTCACGCCCATTACGAACATCGGGGTATCATCCTTAGAAGGAGCAGACATCACAACGCGCTTTGCACCGGCTTTGATATGAGCTTCTGCTTTTTCTTTCGTCAGGAAAAGACCGGTTGATTCAACGACATATTCAGCACCGACTTCATCCCATTTCAGGTTTGCAGGATCTTTTTCAGCAGTTACGCGGATAGCCTGGCCGTTAACAACCAACTTACCGTCTTTTGCTTCTGCCGTTCCGTTGAAACGACCGTGCATCGTGTCGTATTTCAGCATGTATACCATGTAATCTACATCAATCAGGTCATTGATGCCTACGATTTCAATATCATTTCTCTTCTGAGCAGCACGGAAAACCAAGCGGCCAATACGTCCAAAGCCGTTAATACCGACGCGAATTGTCATATTATTATCCTTCCTATTATATAGTTAAGTGCGGAACGCCCCGCACAGGCATAGATTTATTTCGGGCATAATGTATCACTAATTGGATTTTTTTCAAGAAAAAATATCAGGCATGGCTTATTTTGGGGAGATTTATACGCGCACCTGCACGGCAGGCAGCCTTAGGCTGACGCGCGGGCAGCGCAGGCACGGCGGGAGCGCGGGCAGCGCCCGAGGGCGGGGACGCCCCGCGGCGAACGGTTCGCTACTGATGTTTGGGTGCCATGAAGGC
>CAJKZL010000591.1 GCA_905204385.1 uncultured Odoribacter sp.
GTTACCCTCCGTTGGGGATTGGCAAATTCAGAAAACATTATATCGGGCTGGGTTTTAAAGCAATTCACCCCGGAAGCGGTAGCGCAGATGGCTCATAAAATGGGCATCAACAGTTTTATCGATCCGGTGCCTTCCGTTTTTTTGGGGACAGCCGAGATTTCGTTGAAGGAAATGGTTGCTGCCTATTCTATTTTTGCTAATAAGGGAGTCTATAATTCTCCCCTGATGGTTTACCGGATCGAGGATAAGTATGGGAATTTGCTGGAGGAGTTTAAGCCGGAATCCCGGGAGGTGATTACTGAAAATACTGCTTATTTGATGTGTAATTTACTGGAAGGGGTAGTAAACAGCGGTACCGGTGTACGGTTGCGTTATAAATACAAATTGACCAATCCTATGGGAGGGAAAACCGGTACGACCCAGAAGCATTCGGACGGATGGTTTATGTCCGTTACTCCCGATTTAGTGGGAGGAGTATGGGTCGGTGCCGAGGATCGGTCTATCCATTTCCAAAATTTGGCCAATGGACAGGGCGCCAGCATGGCTTTGCCCATCTGGGCTAAATTTTTGCTGAAAGTGCAGGCGGATCCCAAGCTTAAATTTTCCGGCCGGCCGTTTGAAAAGCCTGCCGGGATAACCAAGCGTCTGGATTGCGACGAGGCCATCACCGAAGCGGAAGCATCGGAAATGAACCGGTATATGGACGAAGAAGAGGAAGAATTTTTTTAAGGAGGGAAATATGGGGAAATCTAAAACAGTGTTTATTTGTCAGAACTGCGGGGCCAGAGAAGCGAAGTGGACCGGCCGGTGTAATGTATGCGGTGAATGGAATAGTTTTGTCGAAGAAGTGGAAGTTAGTTCCAAAGGACGTGGGAATGCCGTCATCGGTAATCCTACATCCAAGGCGCTCCGTTAGTCCGAAATCAAGATAAATGCGGATGCCTGTATAGATACCGGAGATCAGGAGTTAAACAGCGTACTGGGGGGTGGGATGGTTCCCGGATCGATGATCTTGCTGGGAGGAGAACCGGGAATCGGTAAATCGACGCTGGTTCTGCAATTTGCCCTTCACAACCGCTGTGGTAAAGTATTGTACGTTTCCGGAGAAGAAAGTATTTCGCAGATAAAAATGAGAGCTCAGCGATTGGGTTCCGATAACGACGATTGCTTGTTTTTGTCGGGAAATTCCCTGGAAATGGTGTTAGAACACGCCCGCTCGCTGCAGCCCGACTTATTGATTATCGATTCCATTCAGACTTTAGCCACCGAAGCTGTGGACTCTATTCCGGGAAGTTTGTCGCAAATCAGGGAATGTACCAATGCCTTGTTGCGTTTTAGCAAGGAAAATACCATTTCCACCATCTTGATCGGCCATATTACTAAGGACGGTCAGTTGGCAGGTCCTAAAATATTGGAACATATGGTCGACACTGTATTGCAATTTGAAGGAGATCAACAATACATGTACCGTATACTACGGTCTATGAAAAACCGGTTCGGTTCCACTTCGGAAATCGGGATCTATGAGATGTTGCAATCCGGTTTGCGTCAGGTTACCAACCCTTCCGAACTTTTACTTTCCAATCACGATCAGGAATTGAGTGGAATTGCCGTTTCGGCCACGATAGAGGGCATACGGCCCATTTTATTGGAGGTACAGTCCCTTGTATCGACTGCTGCCTACGGAGTGCCTCAGCGCTCTGCTACGGGCTTCGATTCGAGACGTCTGAATATGCTTTTGGCTGTACTCGAAAAAAGAGTAGGTTTTAAATTAGCGGCTAAGGATGTTTTTTTAAATATTGCCGGAGGAATAAGGGTGAACGATCCGGCTTTGGATTTGGCGGTAGTAATGGCGGTTCTTTCTTCCAATATCGATGCTGCTTTGCCTGCCGACGCTGTGTTCACGGGAGAAGTAGGGTTGTCGGGGGAAATAAGGGCGGTCAGCAGAATTGAACAGCGGATTGCGGAGGCCCGTAAATTGGGTTTTAAACGGATTTTCGTTCCGTTGGGGAATAAGAAAGGTTTGACTCATCCTTCGGATGGACTGGAGGTGTGTTTCGTTTCTAAAATATCCGATATCTGCCGCAAGCTGTTCGGTTGAATATGAAAATTCAATCCCTCTGCTCCTTCTATTGTCGGTAAAAGGCCGATGTTCTGAAATTTTCCGCTATATTTACGGATTACTCATTCGATGATAGAAGGTGTTATGAAAAGATATATATTCTTTATTTTCATTTTAATAGGATCGTTTGTCTCTATATATGCGCAAAATGCCCGGACCGCTCCGACTACAACGGACTGGGGTTTAGCTGTCGATGCTTATTCTCCTTTTCTTATTCTTCTGGGGTTGTTCGGCATTCTTATGGTGGTGATCTACCGTTAGAGAAAAGAGCGCTACTACCGGAAATCCAATCGGAAAATGCAGCAATTGCGATTGCTGCTGAAAATCTTCCGCATGTATTCGAACGGTTTATGAAAGTCGACAATTTTATACAGGGCACCGGACTGGGGCTTTCGATTTGCGAGACCATCATTCAAAGACTGGGCGGTCAAATCGGCGTGGAATCCGA
>CAJKZL010000592.1 GCA_905204385.1 uncultured Odoribacter sp.
GCTTGAGGCGTGTAGTGGGGGCGGATATTTTCAGTATAGTAGCCGACTTGAATTATTACCTTTTTTTGCGTATTTTACCGGCAGTGCCGGTGGGATTGGGACTCGGCTATTATGCCATGCACCGGTGGCTGGGAAGCTTTGAATATGCCGTAAGCCTGGATGCCTGGATTTTTATCCTCGCATTATTGCTTACTTTGCTGCTGGTGAGTCTCGTTACCCTTTATCAGTGCCTGAAGGCAGCCACGGCAAATCCGGTGGACGCTTTACGAAATGAATGATCTGTAAATTACCTGACGGAAAAGGTTACATCAAAGAGCATTAAAGAGTTTTAAATCAACTTATATAAACATAAAATATAGTGGAATTTTATTGTATATTTTGCATAAATATGATTGTATGAGTATCTTTGTATGAGTGCTGAACAATGAATATTAACGCTTTAAAAGTGATTCCACTACATGAAAAAAACTCTGTTATTCCATCCTCCGGTCAATCGTTTAACGGCAGGAAAGTCGTCGCCCGAAACGTTTGACAGGAGTATAGAAGCTTTTGAAAACCGAAAATACGAAACTTCGCTTCGATACTTATTGGATTCCGTTTGTCCCGGGGTCCGCACTCCGTCGAATACCGTGGCACGGGGGGAATATACTATCCCTCACGGGCCTTTACGGATCGGTATAAAACTGGAGAAGGACCGGCTTTCCATTACGGCTCCGCTGGTCTCCCTGACTACTTCCGGCAAGGTGGCTATGCTGAGGCAGGCGGCTGCTTTGAACTTCAACGATCTGGACCTTGTCCGTTTGGTGCCGGAGGGCGAAGGGCTTACTTTTAAATTCAGTTGTCCTCTGATTTACAGTCATCCGCAGAAAATCAAACGGGTGCTGGAAGAGATATGCCGTACAGGCGAGAAATACGACTATGAATTTATCGATCAATTCGAGGCAGAACGGTTGTCTTCTCCTTGTTTCATCCCTTATGCGCCGGAAAAAGTCCGGTATGTTTACGATGCCGTTCAATCCGCTTGCAAAGAATGCCTGGATGCGGTTTCCTATTTTGAAAACTCCCGCAAATTCTCTGAAGAATGGAATCTGATCCGGGCCACCCTGCTGAAGCTTTTTTATGTGGCTCAGCCGCAGGGAAAATTGCGGCATACCCTGACCAAGGCTATCGACGATATGGATCGCAACATGCCCTTACAGGAATTGAATGCCGACGCTAAGGAAACCTTGAGGCAATTGCAGGAGGAGTCCCTGGAGGAACTGTCGGCAAGTCTCTATGCCGTCCATACCTTTGTGCCGGATAAAAAAAGTTCCAATCTGCAGAAGTTACGCGAGCGCTATGAGTCCTGCTACAAACAAGCTGCCGCCTGGATGGAAGCGGGGGAATACCGGAAAGTATGCCTGAGGTTGACCGGCGAAATCTACGACACTTATTACCGGTACTACGTAGATAGTCAACTGGATTCCCTTTTTTCGGATGCACTGAAAGAAACCTCTGCCCAGCCTTGGGTTGCGGCAGCTCCACGACTCTTTGAATTATTCGACAACATTATGCAGGGCCGGATCAAAAAAGACCATGCTCCGGCTGCTGCCTGAAAAAAATAAAACCTATGCAAAA
This sequence comes from uncultured Odoribacter sp., assembly GCA_905204385.1. The sequence continues at coordinate 1,618 of CAJKZL010000592.1, forward strand.
ACAAATCTATCGATCTATATTTAAAGTCAGCCATGCCCGGGGATCGGGAAGTTGCTTCTATCTGAAAGATTACGGCCTGTTCGTCACCAACAGCCACGTGGCCGAAGGATTCCGCGAGGTGGCCGTTATGGACGACGACCACAACCGCTATCTGGCCAAGGTGGTGTTTGCCAACCCCAGCCTCGACGTCGCTTTTCTGAAAGCGGAGGGTGACTTTTCCCATCTTCCGCAATTACGGTTGAATGCTTCCGGTACGGCCATCGGGGAAAAGATATTTGTAGCCGGGTATCCTTTCGGCATGCCTTTTACCGTGACGAAAGGAACGGTGTCGGCTCCCCGACAATATATGGATGGTCACCATCACTTGCAGACCGATGCCGCCGTTAATCCGGGAAACAGCGGAGGCCCCATGTTCAACGGGCAGGACGAGGTGATTGCCATTACGACCAGTAAATTTACCAATGCCGACAATATGGGTTTCGGTATACCGGCTTCGTTTCTGGTGCCTTTATTGGAGCAGATCCGGGATTTCGACCTGCAAACCCTTCACCTGCAATGCAACTGTTGCGATCATATCATTGCCGACGACCAGGATTTTTGTCCTTTCTGTGGCAATAAATTATCGTTTCATCTTTTTAATCCGCGAAGCCTGTCCGATCTGGCGGCTTTTTGTGATAAGGCTATACAGGAAATGAATGTCAATCCGGTCGTTTCGCGGGTGGGTAACGAGAGCTGGACTTTCCACCCAGGTAAATCGGAAATCCGGATATTTACCTACCGCCAGGAGTACCTGATTTGTACCTCGCCCATCAGTCAGTTGCCTAAACAGGGTTTCGAGCCTCTGTTGAATTATCTCCTGAATGCCAATGCCGACGGTCCCTATCAAATCGGGCTTAACGGGAATCAGATTTTCATGTCCTACCGGGTGCATCTGACGGATATCCCGGCCGATG
>CAJKZL010000593.1 GCA_905204385.1 uncultured Odoribacter sp.
TATCCCATTAGTAATGTCCGGGGATTTCTTTTCCGTTCAGTCCGCAATGCGGCAGTCAACTATCTTACCCGTGAAAAAAGAATGACGGTAGACTTATCGAGGAAAATTGAAAACGAAATTATTTTCCAGGAAGATCTCGAAGCAATCGAGCGCGACCGGAAGCTATACCTGTTGATCGAACGATTGCCTGAACAGAGAAAACGGATTTTCAAATTATGCTTTTTCGAAGGGTTACGCTATCAGGACGTAGCGGATAAACTGAATATTTCCGTCAATACGGTTAAAACGCAAATGGGACGCGCTTTATCCGACTTGAGAGACTCTGCAGGAGAATTGATTTTATATTTCATCCTCAAAAAATTAGAAAAAAAATAATAAAAGCTGTCACCTTTTTTACCTCTTTTTGTGTCTGTTTAAAAACGGAAGTTTATGAACAGCGAAGCCGAACCTATATTTACATTGATTGCAGCTTATTTATGCGGAGAAAAACTGACGACCGCCGAGGAAGAAGAACTGAGACAATGGAAAAACGCCTCGGAGCATAACTTGCAACTTTATAATTATTATCGGAATTTATTCGAAAGACGGAACACGCTGTCACAATGGGAAAACGTAACGCTTCCCTCTGCCGAAGTTTATGCCCGGATTTTTTCTAACAGGACAAAGAAGCGTAAGGCTATCTGGAAAATGTTAAAATATGCGGCAGTCGTTATCCCGGTTCTTTGTATTTCAGCTTGGTTGTTCTACAGACAGTCCATCCACATTCCTCCGACGGTTGTTCAGACGACGGGCCTGCAAGACATAGCGCCAGGAAAACAGAAAGCACATTTAACATTGGAAAACGGAGAAACACTCTCATTGACCGACAGCGGCATGGCCATTGCCTCCCATAAAAATATTCAGGTAGACAGCGGCGGCGTATTGAGATATGCTGAAAACAACCGACCGGAAAAGAGAAAAACCGTATATCATACTTTACGCGTAGAGCGGGGAGCTGAATTTCAGTTGATATTACCGGATGGAACCAAAGTATGGTTGAATTCGGATTCCGAATTGAAATATCCGAATGTATTCGATGGATCTACCCGCTCGGTGTACTTAAAAGGCGAAGCTTATTTCGAAGTGAAACATTCCGATGCACAACCTTTCATTGTAAATGCAGGAGAATATGCCATTCAGGTTTTAGGAACAGCTTTCAATGTATCTTCTTACGAGCAAGACAAAGAGATCGTAACCACTTTGGCAGAAGGGAAAATTGCTTATACTGCCGGGACGCAACAAGGAGAATTGCTTCCTGTCGATCAGTGTATTTTTGCAAAAGAAGCCAAAACCGTTAAAGTGAAAAAAGTAAACGTCGCTCCTTATATTTCATGGAAGAACGGCTTATTTATCTTCGACTGCACTTCGATGGAAGATCTGGCAAAACAAATAGCCCGTTGGTACGACATAGAAATATTTTTTCCCGACGATGCGGCCCGCAAGGTTTCTTTTACCGGTGCGATGGAGCGCTATAAACCGGTGAGTTATTTTATAGAAATGATCAACGCAACCAATACGGCAGAGTGTCGGTTAGAGGGAAACATACTGGTGTTTCGAAAAAAATAACGTTCGATATTTTTGGCCGAAATCGGCCAAAAATAAGTAACGATGAGGACCTTCGGTCCTAAGTAACGATAAACGAAAAATATAGAGTAACGATAAACGAGGAAGGATAAACGACAACTGTCTCTATAGGTGGTTTTTAATGGACGACCGGAACCATCGGTTCCGCTTATAAGGCGCCCCGCAGTGGTCCACAATCGTTCATCGTTCATTAAGTGACCGGAGGTCACTTATCGTTACTTTAATTTTGAAATTTGTTCCAAAATTAAACGAACGTATTTTTTGGTTGTATATAGGATAGCACGCATTTGATCGGAATATTGTTTATAACTTTTATCCTATTTGTCTCCTTTGATTTTGCAATTATATAAAATTAATTTAAAAAAACAATTCAATTCCCTGTTTTTTTAATTTTTAGTTTAGAATTCTTCCGGAATGTCTTTATCTTTGGGACCTTTTAAATAGATATGAATAAAGACTCCGCTTATAAAATTCACTTTGCACCTTTACAGGGATATACCGATTATGTCTTTCGCAATGCTTTTGACAGTTATTTCGGAGGCCCGGATGATTACTACACTCCCTTTATTCGGGTGGAGAAAGGCGGGTTGCGGAATAAGGACCTCAGGGATATCCTACCGGAACGGAATAAGGTATCGCACTTGGTGCCTCAGATTTTGCCGGGTACACCGGAAGAATTCCGTTTATTGGCGGATGAGGTTCGAAAGCTCGGATATCGGAAAATCGATATCAATCTGGGGTGTCCTTTTCCGTTGATTGCCGGAAAGCGCAAAGGTGCAGGTATGCTGCCTTTTCCGGAACAAGTGAGGGAAACGATGTCGGTGATGAAAGAGTATTCGGAAGTGCGGTTTTCAATTAAAATGAGGCTTGGCTGGGAAAATGTGAAAGAATGCTTGTCGCTTGTAGAGACGTTGAATGCCCTTCCCTTTGCGTAT
>CAJKZL010000594.1 GCA_905204385.1 uncultured Odoribacter sp.
AAGCAGTGCTGGATGCCGGGTTGGACGTTAATCGGTCTTTACGGATCGGATTGGTATCTTCGACTTCGGTGGGTGGAATGGATGCTTCCGAATGTTTTTATCCCGGGTTTCGGGGGGATAGCCGTGCGGGTCGTTTGCGTCAGGTGGTGATGCACGACTGCGGAGCGATCACCGATGCGATAGCTGCTTATTTACATATGCGGGGTATGGTGACCACTATCAGTACGGCATGTTCTTCGGCGGCCAATGCTATCTTGCTCGGCTGCAGGCTTATTCGTCAGGATATGTTGGATGCTGTGGTTGTGGGCGGTACGGATGCGCTCTGTAAGTTTACCTTAAATGGATTTGCTTCTCTGATGATCCTGGACAAAGAACATTGCCGTCCTTTCGACGATACCCGTGCCGGGTTGAACCTGGGGGAGGGTGCCGGTTTTTTAGTTTTGCAAAGTGAGGCCACCTGTCATCGCACTCCTTATGCGGAAATCGCCGGATATGCCAATACCAATGATGCTTATCATCAGACGGCTTCTTCACCTGAGGGAGACGGGCCTTATCTGGCCATGAAGAAGGCTTTGGAGTGTAGTGGCCTGGAAGCCGGTTCGATCGGCTACATCAATGTCCATGGGACAGGCACTCCCAACAATGACGAATCCGAAGGAAAAGCGATGAAGCGTTTGTTCGGAGAGGCTATACCGGCTTTTAGTTCCACCAAGGCATTCACCGGACATACACTGGGGGCGGCCGGAGGTATCGAAGCTGTTTTTTCTGTTTTGGCCTTGAGTCGGCAGGCGGTTTTTCCCAATCTGAATTTTTCCGTTCCTATAAAAGGGCTGGATTTGATTCCAGTAACCGCTTACCGGGAAAAATCCGGACTACAGGCTGTCATGTCTAATTCATTCGGTTTCGGGGGAAATAATACCTCTTTAATTTTTAAAAGGTGTGGAGTATGAAACCGATGTTCATTTATAGTTTTGCGGCGATAAACGCTTCGCAGGGCTGGCAGGGAGAGCAACGAAGTGCTTTGGTGGAGGACCGGAAAATCCGGGTTTTGGAACCTGATTATAAGGTATACATTCCGGATGCCGGATTACGTCGCCGGATGAGCCGTGTTGTCAAAATGGGAGTGGCGGCAGCCGTGGAATGTTTGAGGGAAACCGACAAGGAACATATCGACGCTATTTTGACTTCTACCGGTCTGGGATGTCTGGGAGATACGGAGAAATTCATGAATTCGATACTGGATCACGATGAGCGTTTGTTGAATCCCACAGCTTTTATCCAGTCGACTTTTAATACCATCGGTGCGCAGATAGCCTTATTGTGCAAAAATCACCACTACAATATGACCTATGTGCATCGTGGATTTTCTTGGGAAAGCGCCTTGCTGGATGCCCGTTTGTGTTTTGCCGAAGGGGAGGCGGAACTGGTACTGGCCGGAGCGGTGGATGAACTGACGGAAACAGCTTTCCGGATACAGGAAAGGATGGGATGTTGGAAAGACTATGCTGCCGGGGAAGGCGCTCATTTTTTCGTGCTGGGTAATCAGGCTGCCGGAGATGCTCCTGCTATCCTGGATGTCGAGACTTGCCGGGAAATGGAGTCCGAAGAGGAGGTACAATATTGGGTGAAACGTTTTTTGGCTCGCTCGGGCTATGGTTTCGGGGATATCGATCTGATATTGTCCGGGGGAAGGGAAATTGCAGGTTTGTTTCCGGAGAACCGTTCGGTGGATTATAAAAGGTATTGTGGCGAATATCCCACCTCTGCAGCCTTTGCTGTATGGCTCGGATGCCGCTTGCTGAAGGGGGAAGAGTGTGGGAATATTCCGGCCGGGGATATTCGAAGGATTTTGATATATAACAATTTCAGGAATGTCAACCATTCCGTTATCTTAATGGGAAAAACCGGAATATGTGGATCGGAGGAGTAATTCTTTTTGTCGGGCTTGCCTTTCTCGTTTATGCTTCCTACAGTATTCGGGCGGGTATATATCTGAGGGCTTTTTGCGGCCTTAAGACGTCGCAGAAAATAATTAGTCTGACCTTTGATGACGGGCCTGATGTTTTGAATACCGTCCGGGTGCTGGAGGTATTGAAAAAATACGGGGTCAAAGCCACTTTTTTTTGTATCGGAGAAAAAGCGGAGACGCATCCGGAATTGGTGAAAAGGATGGTGGAGGAGGGACACAGCATCGGCAATCATTCCTGGTCGCATAAAGCGGGCTTTCCTCTCCTTTCGCGGGAAGACATGTGCCGGGAATTACAACGCACCCGCCAGTTGCTGGAAGGGATTACAGGACAGAACATTCCGTTTTTCCGTCCTCCTTTCGGGGTGACTAATCCTGTGGTTGCGGCGGCAGTGCGGAGATTGGGACTGAAAGTCATCGGTTGGAGCATCCGTTCGCTGGATACCCGGGGAGAAAAGACCGAAAAGGTTGTTCGTTACGAAACAACTGCTGGTCGTGCGCTCTTGTCCGAAATTTTGCCTGAAGGTATGAGTTTTACCGAACTCACCCGTACGCTTAAGAAGAAAGAAATCGCGCGCTTAATTAACACCT
>CAJKZL010000595.1 GCA_905204385.1 uncultured Odoribacter sp.
GAAAGGTGCAATATATTCCTCAATATCTCCTCCTTTTAATTAGATCACTCCATTGTCGAGGGAATTGGCCGAGTCCTTCCGGATCTTTCCCCGGATCAGTTTGACAAAGGCAGGAAAAGCTGTCACAGCCCGGCTGACAATAAAATCCTGTTGTTCCGCAACATTTTCCACGCGGATCTGCTCGGTCCTGACATGCTGTAACCCCAAAGCATCCCGAATCCCTTCCACGACTTTTATCTTTTTCCCGATGGAATCGATCAGATAGAAATTTACCTCAGGAAACAAAATAGCCAAAGGAATCCCCGGGAATCCTCCTCCTGTACCGACATCCATCACCCGAGTCCCGGGAGCAAAACGGATGATCTTTGCGATCGCCAGTGAATGCAACACATGATGTACCCAAAACTCATCCATATCTTTGCGGGAAATCACGTTTATCTTTTCATTCCATTCCCGATACAAACATTCCAGACGAGCAAAACGTTCCCGTTGTTCCTCCGTCAGTTCCGGAAAATAATCATATATCAAATTCACTGTGTCCATAGTCAAAATAATTAACTTACCTCCGATCCTTTCCCTGTTTTCCTGCGGCATTATTATAAAGCGGCAGCAAGATTACACAAATCACACCGACCACGATATATAACAACGTCATTGTACAGTGGGTCAATAGAGCAAAAGTTTTGGCCATGCTTTCGATATTCGGGGTATGCGGCAAATAAATCATCAAAGCTGCTATAACCATAAAATGCCAGGCCCCGATACCTCCCTGTACAGGAGCCACCATACCATAACTCGAAAGAACGAAAATAGTCAACCCGACCAGTGCCCCCAAATGCGAAGTAAACTGAAAACAGAAGAAGCAGACATAAAACATCAGGAAATACATCAACCAGATAAATAAGGAATAAAAAACGAACAATCCTTTGTGTCGCACATCTTTCACACTAAGCAACCCTTCTTTCAGTCCTTTAAAAAAAGAATGAATCCGTTCTTTAAAACGAGTTTTACGGATCAACCGCCAAAACAACCAACCGACAGCCGCCAAAACAACCAACACCAACAACATCCATGAAGAATGGAACATATTCACCACCTTCTCTTCAATCTCCTGATAATTATCTAAAAAAATACCTACTTGTTTAAACTGGGTAATGACGACAATCAAGGTCAGGAACAATAAAATCATCATATCGATTACCCGTTCGGTCACAACCGTACCCAATAATTTAGAAAAAGGAACTTCCTCATATTTACTGACTACCCCACAACGGGTAAACTCGCCCATCCGCGGGATAGCCAAATTGGCGAAATATCCGATCATCACCCCCATAAAACTATTCCCGAAAGAAATCCTATACCCCATAGATGCGGTCAGCAACTGCCACCGCAGGGCCCGGCTGACGTGACTGGCAATCCCCATAACACAAGCTACTCCGATCCAGAAATAATTCACATCTTCTTTAAGCACTGTCAGCAATTCATCCCAATTCTGATCCCGGTAGACCAACCAGAATAAAAAGGCCGATACGGCCAGAAATAAAAAAAATTTTATCGTATTTTTTACAAGAGGGTGCATACGAAAATCGGTTTATAAAATTGTTTGCAAATGTACAAAAATATGCCCATGCCCAAACCGTTTTCCGCCGAAATTGTATACTTTTGTAACATGAGTATTGTCAGAGCTAAAAAAAGTCTGGGACAGCATTTTCTGCGTGACCTGAATATTGCACGGAAAAATACGGATAGTTTACTTCCTGTCACCCGGGATATACTGGAAATCGGTCCGGGGATGGGTGTACTTACCCGCCATCTTTTCGCCAATCCGGCATTTTCGGTCCGGGCCATCGATATCGATCAGGAATCGATCGATTATCTGCATCAGGAATTATCGGAATATCAGGACCGGATTCTATACGGAGATTTTCTGAAAACAGATATCCGCCAATATTATCAGGAACCTTTCTCTGTGATCGGCAATCTACCTTACAATATCTCATCGCAAATTTTCTTCCGGATCATTGAAAACCGGCATTTGGTCCGTCAGGTGGTCTGTATGATACAAAAAGAAGTGGCCGAACGGATTGCAGCCTCTCCGGGTAGCAAAACATATGGTATTTTAAGTGTCTTTCTTCAAGCATTCTATCACATCGAATATCTATTCACCGTAGGGGAGAAGGTTTTCGATCCGCCTCCTAAAGTCAAATCGGCAGTCATCCGGTTGACCCGGAACGAACGCGTGGAACTGGGATGTGAAGAGAAACTATTCTTCAATGTCGTAAAAACAGGGTTCAATCAACGCCGGAAGACACTCAGGAATTCAATCCGCGGGATCATTCCTCCGGGATTCGACTCTCCCTATCTGAATTTACGGCCTGAACAGCTCGGTATTACCGACTTCCTCCAGCTCTGCCAGGATATCGAGAAAAACAGGAACATTGGCGATAAAGCATAAAACGACGATCTAAAATTTTCAGGATGCAACAATTTGAATTAACCCACGAATTTCTGAGTCAGTTGGAAGAACTGATCGATGCCGGCAACAAGACCGAGGTCA
>CAJKZL010000596.1 GCA_905204385.1 uncultured Odoribacter sp.
AACTTTTTCCACTGGCAATACACCCCGGCTTCCTGAGGATCGTCCGTGATGATCGAAAACATATTCCAGGTCGCTCCCGCTCCGTAATACTTACAACTCGCCATTACAGTGCCCAGGCAAAGTGGCCTGCCTTGCAGGTATTTTCCCGTTTCTTTACGGTAGGCGTCTTCAGTCCTTAAAATGCTGTTTCCCATATATTCTATCGAGCCCAATCCCGTTAATCCTTGTTTTTCATACAACAGCATCCAGCAGCCGTCATAGGGCTTCACTAGTTTGATGGTCGTATTGACCGGGTATTCGATCCCCGTCAACGAATCATAAACATTCAAACGGAAATAGTGGTCGTACTTCAGTTTTTTATCTTCCGGATCGATATGAAACCGAAGATTTTCCTCTATCCCCACCGTATCGAACGAGCCATGTCCGTAAAAATTGTGATTGGTGGTGGAATGCAACCAGACATAACGTAAATTGTTCTTATCCTCTTGTAACGACTGAGTCAAACGAGGCGTGATGGTGACCGTCGTATCTTTCTCCAAACGGAAAGAATAGAGTTCATCCAACGATACCGACAAAGTATTGATGTTCTCGTAATCGTAATTCCCTTTGTCCTCATTGCAGGAAAACAACAGAAGTATCGCTATAATATAAATACTTATCTTCATCTCTTCATCAATTTAGGATTATTCATACATGTTCGGAAATTCTATCCATTCGCCGGTATTTTCATCCAGCAAAGGAGGATTGTCCGCATTCGACTTATATTCTTCCAGCGCATCGTACAACAAATTGCTCATCAGGGCTTCCCAAAACTCATCGGAACCGTACCATTTGCTGAAATCGGGACAATTCAACAAAGTAATGATAAACCGGGCTTTGGTATTGCTGTAGTCTCCCAGGAGCATAAAGGGAGTGTAATCGTCTCCTACATACCACTCTTCTTCGGTCACTTTCCACAATTCCATGCTCACCACATCCCGGGCTTCCAGCTTAAACACCTGTCTTTCCTCGGTTCCTCTTTTAAAATCGGAACGTTCGTAATCAAAAACCACTTCCGTGGTATAAACAGTATCGTGTACAGGAGGACGTTTTACCAGCACTTTAAAGGTTGCCATTCCCGTATCCGCCGGAACAATATACTCCTCCGGGAAAATCACTTCGAGGGCATGTTCTGCAGGAGGATTGACGGTTAAAACGACTTTCCGGTCGTAGGGAGTCGTCGTTCCCATGATTTTGACTCCTAACACCAGGGTGTCCACCCTCAAAGAATCTCCCAGGAGATCGATGCCGAAATTTTTCTCATAATTCAGATATTTCACCTCGTCCACCCACCAGGGCTTCGCCCTTTGTCCCCGGTAGTAGTCGCCCATGAAATTAATTTCACCTCCTTCTCCGTAATCTACCATTTCATATTCTTTACAACTACAGTAGAGCAAGAGAAAGAAAACCAGCATTATTGTATATCTTGTTTTATTCATAATCTTAACTTTTAAATATACCTGTATCCATTACGTTTATTCTTCCTTTGCATAACCGAATAAAATTTCATTATCCGGCCAGCTAAACATGTAATTTTTCTCCGTCATCTCCTTCACCGGACAATGCAGGAAAGTAGGATAAGCCTGGCGTTTATAGAAAAAGAACAATTGTCCTTCGCCGTAAAACTCTTTCCTGTATTCTTCTTCGATCTCATCCAAACGGTTGTCATCGGTACAGGCCACAGGATCCACTCCGCGGGCTTCCCTTACTTTATTCAGGTAGTAAGAAGTCTGACCGGCATCTGCAGCACATTCTGCCAGAATATAATACATCTCTGCCAGACGGATCAGAACAATCGTTCCTTCGGTCGATGCCCACTTATCGTCCTGCTTATACTTCCGGGTGGTCACTCCGCTTGTCTCATAAGTAAAACTTACACCTTCCCTCACCCGGAAATCATTGGTTCCGTCATCGGCGACATCGAACAACTCATCCAGAAAAATCCGGTCGGAAATGTAATAGGAACCGCCGGTTGTAAACTCGGTTTGCACCTGCTTATCGAAATCGTCCACATAGATGGAAAAAATAATATCCTTGGAGCGGAGAACGTCGGCAGGGTTGACTACAAAATCGAAGATTTTGCAATCCACCACCTCGCGGGCATAATTTTCCGCTTCCGTTTTATTGCCTGCATAAAGATAAACCCGGGCCAGCATAGCTTTCACCGCATACAAATTCATCCGTTTATGCCGGTAGGTCAGAAAACGGTCTCCTCTCATTTCATTTTCTGCATCCTCGGTAATGGGATATTCAAAATTCAAGGGATCGTTTTCACTGAGCAGATTTTCCGCCATTTTCAAATCTGCAATAATGCTATCCACAACCGCTTTCGAAGATTGCATTTCCTTCGCCGTCCGGTTGAACGCTGTCCGATAAGCAATCCGCTTGGTTTCCGGGTGGTCTTTATAAATCGGACCATACATCCTCAGCAGGTCGAAATGCAGGAAAGCCCTCAAACCCAATGCCTCGCCTTTGATGATTTCGTAATATCCGGGAGTAATAAAAACAGTC
>CAJKZL010000597.1 GCA_905204385.1 uncultured Odoribacter sp.
AAGAGTTGTTCGTCTTTATCCATGAGCGAAGGGTCGAGTTTTCCGGTGACCAGGTGGGGAGGACGTTCGGTGAATTTGACCTCGGTGGCTTTTTTTAAATCGTAATAGTAGCCATATTCCCGCTTGAGGTCATAAATGAGCCAGGGTTGATCGGCAAACCGGTCCTGAATATGAGAGATGGCAACGGGAAGGACGTTATAAAGAGGTTCCATGGCGGCGAAGAAAGTGCCGTCGCTGGTTTTTTGGAAGCGGATAAACTGGATCATGCGGTGGCGTTCCTGGCTCACTTTTTTGCTGATCTGTGTGGCCAGCAATACATCGCTGTCCCCGAAGTTCATTTCTATGGATCGGGGACTGTCGATGGCTTTGCGGATGTAGCGAAACAGCAGCAGGTCGTGATCGGGAAGTTCGGATAGCCATACGCCTGTGATCACGGACAATCCCAGGTGAGAGAGTTTTTTTTCCAGGGCTTTCCATACCCGGGACGAACGCGCTTCGTCGGTCCGGACATCTACTACCCGGTCGTAAAATAACGGCAGGGGAGCATTTTCGGCCAGCAGGAGATCGGGAAAGGTTTTCAGGGCATAAGCCTCGAATACGCATGTGAGCAAACCTTCATAACTTTTATCGTACCTGAAAATGATCATAGCCGGAATTAATCTTCGTCGAAAATAATTTTCAATTGCCGCGGGTCTTCTTTTTTTCCTTGCCTGGGCAACAGTAGTTGCCTCACCCGTTCGGGATGTATTTCGTTGATCGTTTGAAATCCCAGTTCATGACAGGTGATAAAATACTTTGCCTTTTTCAAAACCACCCCTATTTTTTTCAATTGTTCGGTTCCGATCCTTCCATATCGGCGGGCTACGGTGATCATCTTGGCGGATTTGACTCCAACCCCGGGAATCCGGAGTAACATTTCGTAGTCGGCCCGGTTGACGTCTACGGGAAAATGTTCCGGGTGGCGCAAGGCCCAGGCTAATTTAGGGTCTATCTCCAGGTCGAGGTCGGGATAGGCATCGTCTACGATTTCGTTTGCTTTGAACTGATAAAAGCGCAGTAGCCAATCGGCCTGATACAACCGGTTTTCCCTGACCAAAGGAGGTTGCTTCAATGCGGGTAAACGCGGATCGTAGGAATTGACAGGTATGAAACCGGAATAATAGACTCTTTTCATGGTAGGGCGCTGGTACAGTGCCGAAGTCAGGCTTAGGATGTCTTTATCCCTGTCGGCTGTAGCTCCTACGATCATCTGTGTGCTTTGTCCGGCAGGAGCAAAACGCGGGGCTTTACGGTATTTGCGGCGCTCCTCCCTGCTTTCGAGTACTCCTTGTTGGATATAGCGCATAGGATCGAAAACGCTGCGGAAGTTTTTTTCCGGAGCCAATAGTTGGAGGCTGGTTTCGTTGGGAATCTCGATGTTTACGCTGAGGCGGTCGGCATATAGTCCGGCTTCCCTTACCAGTTCTTCGCTGGCTCCGGGAATGCTTTTCATGTGTATGTAGCCGTTGAAGCGATGGACCTGCCGGAGGTCCTTGACGATTCGTACCAGCCTTTCCATGGTGTAGTCGGGATTGCGGACAACGCCGGAACTGAGAAACAGGCCTTCGATGTAGTTGCGGCGATAAAACTCGATGGTCAGGTTGACCAATTCGGTTACCGATAACGTGGCCCGTGGGATGTCGTTGCTTCGTCGGTTGATGCAATAAGCGCAATCATATATGCAATAATTGGTGAGCATGATTTTCAGCAAAGAAATGCAACGCCCGTCTTCGGCGAAACTATGACAGATGCCCCATCCGGCTGCGCTGCCGATTCCGTTTTTGCTGTGGGACCGGGAAGTGCCGCTGGAGGCGCAGGATACGTCATACTTTGCCGATTCTGCCAGGATTTTGAGTTTTTCAAGTACTGTTTCTTCCATCGTATTGCAAAGAAAGAACATCTTCGGGATAAAACAAATGGAAAAAAGTTAATTATGCTTCCGGTTACGAATTATAAAAATCCGGACGGGCGCCCTGGAAATCCGGACGTTTGTCTTCTTGCAACAATAGCCGATATTCGTGAATAAAATTGGGCGTGAAGAGGTTTTGTCCACTACCGGCCTCAATCTCCCGGGGACTCCAGAAACGCCCTTCGTCCACCTCGTCGTTGTCGATGTGTATCCGGTCGTAGCGGATGCAAAGAAAAGAAAATACCAGTTCGCGTTCGCGCTCGCTTTCCCAAATGTAATTGCCCAGAAAGCGGGCTTCGAAATCGGTGATCCCTAGTTCTTCGAAAGCTTCGCGTTTGAGTGCTTCGCCGACTTGTTCGCCCAGACCGATATGTCCTCCTACGGCGGTATCCCACATGCCCGGAAGAAGATCTTTCTTCATGCTTCTTTTTTGAAGGAAGAAACTGTGCCGGGCATTCAGGAAGTGGAGGTGTACCACCGGGTGCAGCAGTTTCGAACCGGAATGACACCGGCTGCGGGGCGCTTTCCCCACAATCTTTCCTTGCTCGTCGACGAGGGGCAGCCAATCATCTTTTTTCATTTTATAGAGTAT
>CAJKZL010000598.1 GCA_905204385.1 uncultured Odoribacter sp.
CTAAAAAATGGACTTCGTACCTGAAATCGCACGGAATGACTGTAGTGCATGTTGTCAGCAGTGCCTTATTTGCCCAAAAATGCGAAGAAGCCGGTTGCGACGCCATCGTAGCCGAAGGTTTTGAAGCGGGAGGGCATAACGGCCGGGAAGAGACCACCACTTTCACGCTGATCCCGGACGTAGCGGCCCGTTGCCGCCTCCCTCTGATCGCCGCCGGCGGCATCGCTTCGGGCAAAGCCATGCTGGCGGCAATGGTGCTGGGCGCCGAAGGAGTACAGATAGGCAGCCGGTTTGCCATTGCCGCCGAATCGTCGGCCCACCCACTGTTCAAGCAAAGGGTGATCGAAACACCGGAAGGAGGCACGATGCTCGCTTTGAAAAAACTGGCACCCACCCGACTGATCAAAAATGAATTCTACGAACAAGTGAATACACTGGAAAATCAAGGCGCCGATGCCGATACATTGAAAGCCTTACTGGGTAAAGGACGTGCCAAAGCAGGCATCTTCGAAGGACAACTGGCCGAAGGGGAACTGGAAATCGGACAAATTGCCTCCATGCTGACCCGGGAGGAAACCGTCGACGAAATCATGAAGGATATCATTCAGGATTACCAGGATAAACTAAACGAACTTATGGCCGGAAACGGCGATACCTCATTTTAAAGCTCTATTCTATGGTTCAATATACCCGTACGCTGCTGGACAACGGTTTGACAGTGATCTGCAATCCGGACTACAGCACCCCTTTCGTATCCGTAAATGTTTTATATAAGGTGGGCTCCCGGAACGAGCAACCGGAGAAAACCGGTTTCGCCCATCTTTTCGAACACCTGATGTTCGGCGGTTCTACCCACATCGAGGACTTCGACCATCATGTTCAACTGGCCGGAGGAGAAAGCAACGCTTACACCACCAACGATCTGACCAATTATTACATCACGATTCCCGCAGCAAATATCGAAACGGCTCTATGGCTGGAATCCGACCGGATGGCAGGGCTGAATTTTTCCCAGCATGCCCTGGATGTTCAGAAGCAAGTGGTTATCGAAGAATTTAAGCAACGCTATCTGAACAATCCTTATGGAGATGTTTGGCTGAAACTTCGTCCTCTCGCTTACCGGCAACATCCTTACCGTTGGGCAACCATCGGAATATCGCCGGAGCATATCGAACGGGCGACCCTGGAAGATGTAAAAGATTTTTTTCACCGTTTTTATACTCCCGACAACGCGGTGATAGCCATCAGCGGCCATATTGATGCCAGGAAAACGGTGGAACTGGTAAAAAAATGGTTCGGCGACATTCCCCCGGGAACCTCTCCCCGACATGTGATCCTTTCCGAACCCGAACAAATAGCGGAACACCGTCTGGTGGTTCCCGGTAATGCGGTGCCGGCAGATGCCATTTACAAGGTATTTCATATGGGAAAACGCGATAGCGATAACTTCTACGCCTGCGACATCATCTCGGATATCCTGTCCAACGGCCAATCCTCCCGCCTTTACGTCGACCTGATCAAAAACAGCCGGTTGTTTTCGGGCATCGATGCTTATGTTTCCGGTGACGCCGATCCCGGCCTTTTCATTTTCAGCGGCAAACTTTCCGAAGGAACGGATATAAATGAAGCCGATGCAGCCATCGATAGGGAAATCCGGAAATTCATCGGGGAAGAAATCACCGAACGGGAAATACAAAAAGTGATCCACAAAACGGAAGCCAGGATAGCATACAGTGAAATCAACTATCAAAATAAAGCTAGCAACCTGGCATTTTTCGAATTTCTGGGAGATGTAGAATTGATCAATACTGAAGACCGGAAATACCGGGCCATCACCCCGGACATCATCCGGAATACCGCCCGCCAGATTTTCAGAAAAGAGAACAGCTCGACCTTATATTACCTGAAAAAATAACAATTATACCCTCTTTGAACCGCTTATTATGGTAAACCGAAATATAGCTCCTGCAATAGCACCGATGTTTGTCCCCCATCTTCTTCCTTATCGAAAGCTAACGTTGAAGAACGGAATCGAAGTATTCGTGATTCACGATCCCACTCAGAAGGTTTTCAAACTGGATGCCATTTTCGAAGCCGGAGTATACTATCAGCCCCAGCCGCTGGTGGCCTCTACGACGATCCAAATGCTGAACGAAGGAACGCGCTTGCATAACGCCGAAGCCATAGCCGATTTATTCGACTATTACGGCGCTTATGTCGACTTTAACTGCGGACTGAACAAATCGGAGCTTAGCTTGATCTCCCTCTGCAAATATGCGCCCCAAACCATTAGCATGGTTGCTGAAATGCTGACCGAAAGCATCGTGCCGGAAAAGGAACTGGAGATTTTTCTGACCAATAAACGCCAGGAGTTTTTGGTTTCCAACGAAAAAACCTCCTATTTGGCCCGGAAAAAATTCTCGGCGCTTCTTTTCGGGGAGCAGCATCCTTATGCCAATCAGATAGCAGAAGCGGATTATAGCCGGCTTACCGCAGAGGATGTGCGTGATTTTTATC
>CAJKZL010000599.1 GCA_905204385.1 uncultured Odoribacter sp.
TGCCCGATGTCGACCGCCGGCTGTCCAGAGGCTTTGCACAAGCCGATTGTTTGTACGGGTTTGCCTGCAATCCCTGTTCTTTTGCCTGTCCGCATGGCGCGATAACTAAAAGTTCTACCTCTTCGGTGCCCCGAATCGATTATTCAAAATGCATCGGATGTATGGAGTGTGTCTATCAATGTCCGGGATTGGCTATTTTTGGTTATGATCTCCGGAAGAATAATCTTTTCCTGCCCATCGAGTACGAAGCCAATGAAGGGGCCGAAGTTTACCTGGTCAACAATAATGGAGAAATCCTGGGAGAAGGAAGGATCGATAAGATTCTGCATAAACCTAACAAAACCAATGTGGCGAGAGTGAAGTCGTTGACGATTGAGGGGGACGCGCTGACGAGGGTCAGGGGATTCGTCGTCAAAGAAAATTATCCGGCTCCTTTGGCGTTGAAACCTTTGCTGAGCGATACGGACGATCCTACTTACATTTGCCATTGCGATGATGTGAAGTTGGATGAAGTATTGAAAGTTATTGGCGACCGCACTTTCATCTCTGTAGACGAGATCAAGCATACCACTCATTTGGGAATGGGACCTTGCCGTGGAAAACGTTGCATCCCCCGGTTGAGAACCGCTTTGCGTGGATTGGGTATCGAACTGGTTGGCGACGCCACTCCCCGCGCTCCACTGTCGAATCAGTTGACACTCGGGGAAATGGGACCTTCCCGCAAGGGGGACGCTTATCAGGTAGCGAACCGGGATAAAATTACCAAAATTGAAGTCGGTGCTTTGATTGCCGGAGGAGGAATCGCAGGGAGTTCCTTATTTCGCTATATGGCTGAAGCGGGGATGAATCCGGTATTGGTAAATGCCGACCGGGGATCTTCCTGGAGAAATATCGGAGGCGGAAGGACGGCTTTTTCATTACCTGAATTGGCGGAGATCGCTGAAAGGAACCATGATATTTTTAAAGATTTGCAAAAACTGGCGAACATCGATTACCAGCCTATTCGCTATATCAGTTTTGCTCACGATGAAGAAACTTATAAAGCCCTGGAAGCCAGTAAAGCCTGGTCGAAGGCTGAAATGATCGGTCCAAAGCAATTCCGGGAGGAGATTTCTCCTTATATTAATGCCTACCCGAAGCAGTACCTGTCTGCTTTGGCTACCGAGGATTGCTGGCAGGCTACTCCCGGCTAGGTCTTCGATCTGGTCCGCAAGCTGGGAATTGCTGCAGGCGGTTCGGTTATGGAAGATTGCAGGGTGATCGAAGCTTGCCGCGAAGGGAAATATACCAGTGTGCTGGTTCAGACCCACGATAAAAATTATGTCGAATACCGGACCGAGCATTTTGTCAATGCATTAGGGAGCGGTGCCGGTAAACTTTGCGACAGTATGGGAATAGATGCAGGCTTATATCCTGTCCGACACCAGGCTTTCATTACCCGTCGTCTGCCTATGTTGGGGAAAAACGGACGATGTCTGGACATGTTGATCGACCGTCAGGATTACAAAGGCTTCTCTGCCGTCTATGGCCAACAGATTGCCTATACCGGACAGATCATCGGATGTGCTTCGCCGAAGCTCGATGCCATGCGCATAGATAAAAATTTGAAGGTGAATACCAAAGCCTTTCTGGAGATCGTAAGCGAGATGTTTGCCGAATGGATTCCGGAACTGGCAGGTGTAGGCGTACAGGCTGTATGGGCCGGATATTATACGGAACCCCGCTATATCGTCGACCCTGAGCTGGGCTTGTTTGTCGGGATGCGGGGACATGGGTTTATGTTATCCCAATACATTGCCCGGATGTATGTCGATAAGCTGATGGGACGGCCGGTACCGGAATATTTCGATAAGCTGAAGCTCAAAGGAGCCGGATTGTCGGAAAAAGCATTCAAATAAGTCCTGAGAAGGACAAGACAGCAAAAGCCATAGACAAAATGAGTTCCGGCCGGAATAAATTTTGTCTGTGGCTTTTAGTATATTGTAATTAAGTTTATTTTTGTCGCTTTATAGGGCCGAATGGAAAAGTTTTTCACTGTTTTTAAACACATATTATGATAGAATTAGGTAGATACAATACATTGACCGTTGTCAAAATCGTGGATTTTGGCGTTTATCTGGACGGAGGCGAAAGAGGCGAAATATTAATGCCCAAAGAATATGTGCCGGCAAACTGTAGCCCGGACGATGAGGTCAGGGCATTTATTTATTTCGATTCGGAAGACCGTATTGTGGCTACCACTGAAGTCCCCGGCGTACAGGTAGGGGAATTCGGTTACCTGAAAGTGGTTGCGGTGAATCAGATCGGTGCATTTTTAGACTGGGGATTGAGAAAAGATTTATTAGTGCCTTTCCGCGAGCAGCGCGATCCTATGGTGGAAGGAAAATCTTATCTGGTGTATGCCTATGTCGATAAGGCTTCCGACCGGATTGTGGCTTCGACGAAAATCGATAAATACCTGGATCAGGTTTTTCCGGATTATGTACCGGGTCAGGAAGTCGACTTGCTGATTGCA
>CAJKZL010000600.1 GCA_905204385.1 uncultured Odoribacter sp.
TCTTCAAAACCGAAAATTCGGCATAGCACCGGGCAAATTACCGGAGCCATACCTCAGCATATGAACACTATCACCGTTTCAATCCCGATGCCATGATAAAATTTTTCCTCCATCGTCCGATCGCAGTCATCATGACCACCATCGCCTTCATCGTTCTGGGAGGGGTGGCTGCCCTTCAATTGCCGGTGTCTTTGATGCCGGATATCGACATACCGGAAATCAGCGTACACTACACCCGCGACGATGCTTCCGTCAGCGAAATAGAGAACACCGTCACCGGCAATCTGAGAAATCAGCTTCAGCAGATTCCCCGCTTAACTTCCATCGAGTCGGAATCCAAAGACGGCAGCGGACAGATCGTCATGAAATTCGAATATGGCACCTCCATCGATTATGCCTTCATCGAAGTCAACCAAAAGATAGATGCTGCCATGAACTACCTGCCGTCGGACATGCAGCGGCCGGTGATCATCAAAGCCTCCACCTCGGATATCCCGGTGTTCTATATCCATTTAAACCTGATCCAGGCCTCCTCGGAGAATAAATTCCTGGAATTTTGCGAATTCACTGAAGCGGTATTGAAAAAACGCCTGGAACAACTGCCGGATGTGGCCATGGTCGACATCAGCGGCAATTACCAACCGGAAATGTACATACTCCCGGACGATGCGAAATTAAAAAGCATGAACATCACCCAGGAACAGTTAAAAAGCGCTATCGATAAAAACAACCGGATAGCCGGCAGCCTGAGCGTCCGCGACGGTTATTATCAGTACAGCGTCAAATTTGCCAGTCAACTGACCTCCATCGAAGAGTTGGGAGAAATCTATCTCAATATTGAAGGCCGCCTGATTCAACTGCGGGATATAGCCGAAGTCGGTATCCAGCCTCACGACAAACGGGGTTTGTTTATGAACAAGGATAAACAAGGACTATGCCTGGCCGTGATCAAACAATCCAGCGCCCGGATGTCGGATATGAAAAAAAATGTCTCCGACATGCTCGACAAATTCAGAACCGATTACCCGGACATTGAATTTTCGGTTTCCCGCGATCAGGCCACCTTGTTGAACTACTCCATCAGTAACCTCTCCCAAAGCCTGGTATGGGGTATCATTCTGGCCGTTCTGGTCATGTTGTTTTTCCTCAAAGCTGCCCGCTCTGCGTTTATCATTGCTTTCAGCATTCCGGTATCCACCATTATCACTATTTTGTTTTTCCAACTTTTCGGCCTGTCCATCAACACCATTTCCCTGGCCGGGTTGATCATCGGCGTAGGCATGATGGTGGACAACTCCATCATCGTGATCGACAACATCAACCAATACCGGGAAAGAGGCTATTCCCTGCTCGATTCCTGCAACCTGGGAACCCTGGAAATCATACGTCCTTTGCTGTCGTCCGTGCTGACCACTTGTGCCGTATTTATCCCGCTGATTTTCCTGGGCGGCATCGCAGGCGCCCTTTTTTATGATCAGGCCATGGCGGTGTCCATCGGCTTGTTCGTTTCTCTGTTTGTGTCCATCAGCATTGTCCCCGTCATCTTTCACCTGATCTTTTCACATGCCCGGGGAGAAAAAATCAACCGTTTCATCGAAAAAATCAGTTTCAAACGACTAAACGATTATTATAACCGCGGCTATCACTTTGTCTTTTTTCACCGGAATAGGACCGTACTGCTGGTAGCTCTACTTTTTCTCATCGGTTTTTCACTGTCTTTCCGGCTGAAGATCGAACAGATGCCTCCCATCGAAATCAATGAAATCCTCATCCATCTGGACTGGAATAGCAGCATCCATACCGACGAGAACCAACGACGCATCGACGCCATCATCCAAGCCTACTCCCCCCGCTGTGAGGAAATCAGCTGTTTTGTGGGAGAAAAACAGTTTTTCCTTAACCGCGAAGAAAACCAAAATCTGAACGAGGCCGAATTATACCTCAAAACCCATAATAACCGCGAACTTCAAACACTCATCCAGGATATCCGCCGTGATGTCCAGAACAAATACCCGGAAGCGAATATCAAAATTTCCAAGGTAAAAAACCTCTTCGAACAGATGTTTTCAAACGAAACCGCCCCTTTGATCGCCAACCTGAGCAGCAATCAAAAGCGGGATAATCTACCGGTGGAGCGGATAAACCGATTCATAGAGGAAATGAACCGAAAAATGCCGGGATTGGCCGTCAATCTCCCTTCTACGGTCGAACGGGTCGTCATCCGCATGCTTCCGGACCGAATGGCCCTTTACCAGGTTGACCAGAATACTTTAATTTATGAGCTTGAGAAAAACATCAGCAAAAGCAATATCGGTAAACTAAATACAGGTACCCGGTACATTCCCATCGTGATCACCGACAACGAGCAAACCTTAAGAGACATCCTCAAAAAGACGCAGATTGTCACCAAAAACGGGAAGAATCACATTCCGGCAGAATCCCTGGTGGAATTGGTCATGGAATATGATTATAAAAAAATTATCGGAAAAAAAGAAGGAATTGTAGT
>CAJKZL010000601.1 GCA_905204385.1 uncultured Odoribacter sp.
CCGGATAGTAAATTCAAGGATTGGAATATTATCGCCTTTCCGGATTCGACCCTGCAGGGGATCGACCGTCGACAGGATGAATTGATTTGGCTGGGACATGGGGTGACCGTCGATAATAACCAATCCGGTAGTTCTGCTATTTTCTACGCTCCGGTCACCGGGGCTAGTAAATTATTCAATATTTGGTATGCTCCCTATACCGATCATTTTTTGAAAACGGAAGTGCGGGAATTGCAAGGCACTGTTTTTAACAAGGATACCCGTTTTTCGGTTACGGATGCGTATTCTGAACAGTTGTTTTATACGGTGGGCAGCAAGATCTATATTTACAATACGGTGAGTCATTATTCGGCTTTCCTGTATTCGGTAGGAGAGGGACGTAAAATAACGAAACTGGATTTCCGGATGGTGAACAGGAGTTGGATGAAAAAAGATATCGGAGCCGAAAAAATTTTGGGTATCGGAGTAGAAACCGCTGGAGGCGAAGGAGAGTTTCACGAATTATTCCTGGATGAAGCCGGGGACTTGATTAAATCTGAAATTTACCGGGGCTTCGGTCCGGTGATCGATTTTTGCTACACTTATATTATGCACGCAGCCTACGATCTTTGATGATCCGATCCCCCTCTCCGCATCCATTCTGGTCGGGAGGGGGCTTTATCGTTTCATCGCCCGGTCCATGTCTTTTTTGGCGTCTTTGAGTTTCAGGGATTCGCGTTTGTCGAACTCTTTTTTACCCTTTGCCAAGGCTATGCGCACTTTGGCATAGCCTTTTTCATTCAGGAAGACCCGCACGGGAACAATGGTGAGCCCGGATTCTTTTACTTTGCGTTCCAGTTTTACCAATTCTTTGTGGGTGAGCAATAGTTTGCGTTCCCGTTTTTCCTCGTGGTTGTAATAAGTGCCGAGTTTATACTCCGAGATGTTCATGCCTTTCACCCAGAGTTCTCCCCGGTGAAAGTAGCAGTAAGAATCGACCAGGCTAGCTTTGCCTGCCCGGATGGATTTTATTTCGGTGCCTGTCAATACGATTCCGGCGTTGTATTCTTCGAGGAATTCGTAATCGAAGGAGGCTCTTCTGTTGCGTATATTTACTTGATCTGACATAAAAATCGGTTTAAACGGTGATGGCTGAAATGCGGAATACGATCATCAAAAGTTGGGTGATAATCACCGGGATGCAGATGATGGCCAGGGATGTGATGATGAGTATGTTTGTTTTTTGCCCACTGGGCAAATGGGGCAATTGTCCGATTCCTGCATATAAAGTCCTGAGGAAGATAAAGCTGAGTAAGGTGAATAGCTGACCGATAAAAATAGTTCCCAATGCCGCTCCGATGCTATGAAAGATGATAAAAACGGCATAGCTGTATACGGTCAGGTTGAGCGCTTCTTTATTCCGGTAGTTCAATTTACTACAGAGGTATTCCCGGATAATCAGGTAAGTAAGCCATGCCCCGCTGATCGTAGATATCAGATTGACCATGCCCACTCCCACAGCCTGCAACGAACTGTACTGAATCAGACTGAGCAGAAATACAATTACCGAAATCCAGATGGCGATCGGGAAAAGGTAATTACGAAAAGTATCCCTGACTGAAAAATCTTCTTGCAGTACTTCGGGCCAGGCAATGGCAGGCTGAGTCAGCATTTGTTTCGTCCGCAGATATATGTTTTTGTAGTTTGTCTTCATGGGAATACAAAATTATCGTTTTTTTTCTGAAATAGGTGAGGTTCAGGAAAATTTATCAACTTTATAACAATTGAATTTAACGGTGCATATCCGGTAAAAAAAGTATATTTGTCTCCTGGTGTGTATTTGTTAAATTTTAAATGTTATGGTGCGATTGGATGATATTTTACAGTATTGGGGGATTCACTCCGCCTGGTTGCTGGATTCTCTGAGTGTGATGGTGCGTTTGGGGATTATGGCGGTAGTGGCCTGGTTGACCTATTGGATGGCGAAAAAATGGCTGGCTAAGTTGGTGGTGAAGTTAGCCGGTAAAACGGCCACCAATTGGGACGATCTGATGTTCGATACTCATTTTTTTAACTGTTTCGCCCTCTTCATTACGCCGATCGTGGTGCAATTGTTGTCGGCTTATATGGAGTGGAACCACAGCATATTGCTTCAGAAAACGATTAATATCTGGGTAGTCGTGGCCGTCGTACTGCTGGTTTCGGCCATATTGGACGGGATAAACCGCATTTACGACAGTTATCCGGTGGCCCGGAATCGTCCGATAAAGGTGTTTATGCAGGTGATCAAGATTTTTATCTATTGTATCGCTGTCATTGTGGTGGTGAGTATTATTATGGATAAAGATCCCCGGGCTTTACTGGTGGGGCTGAGTGCTTTCGCCGCTGTGCTGATGCTGATTTTTAAGGATGCCATTCTAGGGTTTGTGGCCGGCGTGCAACTGATCGCCAACCGGATGGTGAAACTGGGGGACTGGATCGTGATGCCTTCGGCCAATGCCGACGGCGAGGTGCTGGAAATCAAT
>CAJKZL010000602.1 GCA_905204385.1 uncultured Odoribacter sp.
CCTTACCGTTCTCCAGATCACCATCGATTGTAATGGCATAAACACCCACCTCGAACTGTGCCACAATGACCACTTCTTCGTCACCCATGACAAATCCGGCTTCCAGAGGATTTTCGGTTTCTATGATTTTCACGCCGCCTTTTTCTACTTTCCAGCCGACGAAACGGTAACCCTTATCGGGTTCAGCAGCTATTTTTACGATGGCACCCGGTGTCGCTTCCTTCGGTTCATAAGCCACCTTTCCCCCTTCTTCTGCCGTCACCGTAATTGCCCGGGGCTCGGCTGCGAGTTCACTGAACGACGCCACAATTTTCACATCTGTCGCCGGCATGGTGAAAGTGGCGGGATTCTCTGCCAGGCCGGACAAAGTGATATTACCGCTCTCTACAAACCAGGAGGCGAACTTATACCCTTCGTCAGGCTCTGCGGTCAGGGTAACCGTACGGCCTGGCTCTGCGGTCGGAACGTCGGCCGAAGCTTTACCGTTGCCGCCGCTTGTAACGGTAACGGCAAAACTCCGGGGATCATCGGTATTGTCATCATCACTGCACGATATAAATATCGCCATGAAGGCCATAATCGCAAGAGTAAATAAATTTTTCATCATCTTATACATTTAAATAATTAATCATTTCTATTTTTTCAACATAAACTCCAAGGCAACCGGCTCATTTTCCAGGCCCCGGGGCAAAAAGACTTTCACCTGCTCTCCTTCACAACTATATTTCACAGTCTTTCCACTTTTCAAAAGTTTCATTTTTCCGGTCGGAATATTTCCGGTCCAGGTGAGGGTTGCCGGTAAAGTTTCCCCTTCGGGCAAGGCATAGATTGCATATAAAGTCCTGCCGTCCTTATCGGCCGTAAACCATACCTTCCCATCATTATAAACCGCAGTGGGACGGGTATGATAGATAGCCTTGCCGTTGGCGCGCAGCCACGCACCGACCGTATGCAGCCGTTCGGCGACCGCCTTTTCGATCAGGCCGTCGGGCGTCGGTCCGACCCCAAGCACCAGGCAACCACCTTTGGCCGTGATCTCGCACAGCATATTGATCACTTGTTGTGCCGACTTATAAGCGGGATCGGGCACCCAGCCCCAGTCATTACTCAGCGGGATGCAACTTTCCCAGGGGCATCCGAGCGGCTGTCTGGGAACGCCACGTTCCGGCGTGAGGTAATTCTCGTTTTCATCGCGCATCAGTCGGTCGACGGCGATCAGTCCCGGATAACGGTTACGGGCCTTTTTCAGGACATCGTTCAAACCGATTTGCTCGCCGGTCACCCAACCGCCGTCCAGCCAAAGGATGTCGAAACTTCCGTAGCCGGTCATCAGCTCGTTGAGTTGGTTCTGCGTAAACTCCCGGTACTTTTGCCACCACTCCGGATGACGTTCGGTTTTGTAATTATGGGTACGCCGGGGCGTAGCGAAATAAGGATTCCAGTACCACTTGCAATGCCAGTCGGGCTTCGAAAAATAACAACCGATCATGAAATCCCGCTGCCGGAAAGCGTCGAAGACGTGACGGGCCACATCCTTGCGCGGATTTTCCGCAAAAGGACCGTCGGCAATCGTAAAGTCGGTATACTTCGAGTCGAACATGCAAAAACCGTCGTGGTGCTTGGTTGTGAAGATCATGTACTTCATCCCCGCATCCTGCATGACCTCCGCCCATTGTTCCGGATTGAAATTCACCGGGTTGAACGAGTCTTTCAATCCCCAGTACCATTTTTTATATTCATCGTATGATAAATTCTTTCCACGGGAGATCCAATCTTCATCCTCCGAGCAGATCGACCACGACTCTACAATCCCGGGAACCGAATAAAGTCCCCAATGGAAAAGTACGCCGAATTTAAGGTCCTGCCAACGATCGAGTTTTTCACATACGGCCGGGTCGGTCGGCCTGACATATTCCGACGCTTCGGAAGTCTCGTGTACAAAGCCCTGCACCTGGGGTTTCTCCTGTGCTTGGGAAGACAGCGACAAAGCCGCAAAAATCAAACAAAACAGGATATAGTGATAAGTTTTCATACTGCTATCTTTATTCTACCTTTACTAATGCACCAATCGATAGTGCGATTTTACATCGGTACATCAGTAAATGGGTACATTATTTTAATCTACTCTAAGCACCGGCGGAGCCAGCGGAATAAACTTCTCCGGGACACGCCAGCCGCGGATACCTGCTGTTTGGGCGGTATTATCGCTCTTGATGCGGTCCTTCGAGACGAAAGTATTGAAATCGAAATTCGTTCCCGAAATACGGAATATGCGCCTGACGATCGCTTCGCGTGAAGGGGCATTGAAATAAGGACGGTTGTCCTCCATGCAACTCACCTTTTCCGGCCGCCATACTCCCCGGGTATATAGCATCGCTCCCTCATACAAACCCACAGCTTCATACCCCGGTGTACTGAAATAAAGCTTCCAGAGCACCGCGAACCGGTCGTTCGAAAACGAAACATTCCATCCATACGCGGGATCCTAGTAACTGAATAGCCGG
>CAJKZL010000603.1 GCA_905204385.1 uncultured Odoribacter sp.
AATCTTTTTGAGCCGAATTCGTACTCAGATTATTATAAATAATGATACAATTAAAAGGTTGGAGCTTTTTTTGCAAATTCCGGAGTTCTTCGTCCGATAATTTTTTGTTTGCTACGAAGTGAGTGACTTGAGTATAACGTTCCAGTGTCGTTTGAAAATTGTTTACTGCTCTGGCTCCGAAATTCAGACTGGCGATACGGAGGGTATCCAGGCGTTTGAGGGGAAGTAAAGAGTCTGTATTTTTAATCAGGGTGATGGCTGCCTGGTAAAGTTGTTGCTTCAGAGCTATGTCGGTAGGAGAGTTGAGACGTGACCATAGACCCGGGGTTTCGGCCGGATAAACATTCGGTAATACATATTTTTGCTTTGCTTCCAGTATCTTCCGGCATTTTTCATCGATCGTCCGCTCGTCCAACAGGCTATCGGCCAGGGCTTTTTTGATCGCTTCCACTGCTTTCCCCAGATTGGCCGGAAAAAGGAGCATGTCGTTACCTGCTAGCAGCGCTTTTACTTCTGCTTCGCCGGGCTGGGAATTTTGGGTTACCCCCTTCATATTCATGGCATCGGTGAAGCACAGGCCGGAGAAGTTCAGATCCCGGCGTAACAATTCCTGAATGACCGGGCTGGAGAGAGAAGCCGGAATGCCTGTCGAATCTATCGATTTAACCGCCAGATGGGAGACCATAACCGCCGGAATGCCGGCTTCGATCTGATGCTGGTAAGGATAGAGTTCGACAGAGTCGAGGCGTTGGCGGGAATGTGGGATGACAGGCAGGGTATGGTGAGAATCGGTATCGGTATCTCCATGCCCCGGAAAGTGTTTGATGACGGGAAGCACGTTTTGACTCAAAGAGCCATAAGCATATAAGATCGCTTTTTGGGTAACCTCCTCCGGGTCTTCGCCGAAAGAACGCATCGGGTTCCGGTGATTGCTATTGATATCTACTACCGGGGCGAAGTTTACGTGAACCCCTAGTTCCTGGCAATGCCGGGCGATAGTTGCTCCCAATGCATAAATCAGACTATCTTTCCGGATAGCCCCGTTGGTCAGCATTTTGGGGAATTCCATCGCAGTTTCCAGGCGCCAGCCTACTCCGTGTTCCGCATCCATCCCGATCATTAAAGGATATTTCGCTGCTTTTTGATACCGGTTGGTTAGTTTGACTTGCTGAGTCGGTTTCCCCTGAAAAAAAATGAGCCCTCCGACGTGATATTGCCGGATTTGTTTTTCCAGTTCGTTTTCGTAATTTTCGTTCTTGTTGCTGTAGGCCGCAATCATGAAGAGTTGGCCTATTTTTTCATCCAGACTCATTTGGTGGAGGACCGAATCGGCCCAGGAATGCCGGGATGCTTCGGCCGGTTGGGAATAACTCCCCTGAAATACCAGAAGACCTATAAACAGTAAAATGATTTTTTCTTTCATATCCGGAATGCGTACTTGCTAACTAGAAATATTCCCGCAAATGTACGAAAAAACAGAGGGTACCGTGTTGACGATACCCTCTGTTGTATGCTAATGAATGTTAAATTATTTCAACAATTCAGCTACTTTATTTTGTAATTCTTCTCCTCTCAAATCTTTGGCAACAATAACATTGTTTTCGTCCAATACAACCAAGTGAGGAATTCCATTTACACAATAAAGTTGTGCAGCTGCATTTTGCCATCCTTTCAAGTCGGAAACGTGATTCCAGGTCAATTTATCATCTTCGATCGCTTTCAACCAGGCATCTTTATCCTCATCCAGAGATACACTCAGAATTTCGAGTCCTTTCGGATGGAATTTCTCATACATTTTCACTACGTTGGGATTTTCTCCACGGCAAGGGCCACACCAGGATGCCCAGAAATCGATCACTTTTACTTTACCTTTGATAGAGTGCATAGACAGCGGTTTTCCGTCGGGAGTATTCAAAGTAAAATCAGGAGCAACCTGGCCTACTGCTACTGCAGATAATTTCTGGATTCTGTCGGCGATTGTTTTTCCCGGTTCTGTTGCTTTGGCATTTTCCCCCAGGGTATTGAATTTTTCGACTAGTTTTTCATAATCATATTCGTAGAGTTTGCCGGCTAAAATATAAGCAGCGACATAGCTGTCTGCATTCGCTTTGTTTATAGCATCTTCTTTAGCTTCATAATCTTTCATCAAGTTCTCGTACTGCTCCTGCAATTCTTTCATTTTAGCTTCATCTTTTTCCTGGTAGGCAGTCCTGTAACTTTGGTTCAGCTCTTTAGCCATTTTACCCATTTCGTTTGAGATTGCGGTATATTGATTGGCTATTCCTTGGGTGGCAGTTCCTTCGATTTTAGAAGCTGTCGGATTTTCCAGATTTAAGTTTGCAGTAAAATCGGCATTCTCTACAAAAATAAGATCCCCTCCCCGTTGTCCTTCAACGACGATAAAAGCTGGGGTCAGCCCGGCAACGCTACCTGTCAGTTTGAATTTGCCTTCGGCTACAGGAGCTTTGGCCAGTGTATCGATCGTACGTCCCTGACGTTGTA
>CAJKZL010000604.1 GCA_905204385.1 uncultured Odoribacter sp.
AAAGTAGGCATCGGGGGTGGATCCATCTGTATCACCCGCGAACAAAAAGGCATCGGAAGAGGACAAGCTACCGCTCTGATCGAGGTATGCGCTGCCCGCCAGGAATATTTCGAACAAACCGGCATATATATCCCTATCTGTTCGGACGGAGGATTGGTACACGACTATCACATGACCCTGGCACTGGCAATGGGGGCGGATTTCCTCATGATGGGAAGATATTTCGCCCGTTTCGATGAAAGCCCCAGCAAAAAATTATCGATCGGCAACAGCTATGTTAAAGAATATTGGGGAGAAGGTTCCAACCGCGCTCAAAACTGGCAGCGTTACGATATGGGAGGGAATGCCAAAACATCGCTGAAATTTGAAGAAGGGGGTGATAGCTATGTTCCTTAAGCCGGTAAAATGAAAGACAACCTCGAAATAACCCTGGGAAAAATCAAATCCACGATGTGCAGCTGCGGGTCTATCACTATACCGCAATTACAGGAAAGAGCCAAAATAAACCTGGTCTCCTCCACCTCCATCGTGGAAGGAGGCGCCCATGACGTCATTTTGAAAGCTGCCAAAATTCAGTAGCAAACAACTGAAGCGATAAAATGGGTTGCTTCATTTACAGGAGCAAGATTTAAATAACCGGATTCGATCCGGTTATTTTTATATCGTACGGGATATTGCCGTTGCAAACGCAAATGTTCTTCCCATGCAGCCCCTTTCCCGGGAAAATAACGGATTTCAAACTTTCCCCACGCTCCCTCGGCCAAGTACCGCTGGCTTAAGCTTAAGGCAACTATGCCCATGTTATAGCGCAGATTGATCTCCACGCAAGGATGCAAACGGTAATTCCCTTTTTCATCCCGCCAAATCATCATATCCACCCCAAAATATCCGCAATAAAATGGAAGTAGACCTTGCAACATTTCAATCATTTTTGTTTTTAACGACAGCAGGAGTTCCTTATCCATATACAACAGGAGTCGTTGTACAATATTTTCCTGAGCCCCGAGATAATTGCCACGGTATTCGCCTTTCTCTCCCGCCACGAAATCAGACCATCCGATAAATGTTATTCCGGTTGGAGCGGCATGGAATTCCATGGCAAAATCTTTCACCTTGTTCCATTTTCTTTCCAGCATCAAATATCCCTGTTTGCGAAACATCCCCCGAAGCCATTCTTTTTCCTTAGTCCCTACCGGGCGAGACAAGGTCAGTAATCCTTTACCCGAAGACGACCAGGGAGCTTTCACCAGATAACAGCCTTGCTCGATGCTTCTTTCCAGATCCTCGATGGAATAACAAATACAGGGCAGCAAACGGGAGTCCAATCCCGGGATCATCTGCAATAATCGCCTCAACCCTTCCCGGGCCATTTTTCGGCTGTACCATTCTTTTTGCCAAGCCTTCCACTCTTCTCCCAGCCCTTTGCCCGCCAGCCAATGACAAACCCGCGGGCTTCGCCCCCAAGGCTCTCCCCTCAAACCGTCATATCGCCCCAACATCGGCTCGGACACAGCAACGACACTCAGATTCAACGGCTCAGCAACATGCTTAAGAAAATCTGCATCAGGCAACTCCTTTACCAAAACACAATCTCCCTCACCGGCTATCCACGCCGGTAAAAAAGCCAGATCGGCCTCCATCTTCCGGATGTTCGCCGGAGGCATATAATACATTCCTCCGTCGGCAATAGCCAACTCACAATCCGGATTAAATAAGAATAAACGTCCGGTTATATGATTGCTTTTGTTCATACCTGAATCCACATTGAAATACCGACCTTCCGCTGCAAAGTTATAAAATGTACAAAGATTAAAACGGAGAGAAGATATAAAACTTGGTATCTTACTAAATCTTTCGTATTTTTACGCCAGGCAGATTATTAATTGTTTATTTCCAACCTTCATCTATTATGGCTATCGAACTTCACAAAATTTACAAACGCAAAAAAAGTGACCGGGATATTTTTCAGGAACTCATGCCTTTTAAAATCAAAGAAATTCTTTTAATAGCCAATTACTACGATGCCTACACCATCGAACGCGAAGGACAATTCACCGACAAAATAGTCGGGGAATACCTGCAGGTGAATCTTTACACCGCTCCACGCTTCACTTCGGTGGCCAGCGAGACGGAAGCGTTGAAGATCCTCAACGAACGCCATATCGATCTGATCATCATCATGGCCGGCCTGGATAAAAAGACTCCTGTTCTCATCAGCAAGCATCTGAAGGAAGCCTATCCGAAAATCAGCCAACTGCTGTTAGTGAACAACAATGCCGATCTGGCCTATTTTCACACGATCGAGGAGGAATTGCACCAATCGATCGAACAACTTTACGTCTGGAACGGCTCGACAAAAATATTCCTGGCCATGGCAAAATCCATCGAAGATAAAATGAACCTCGACCGGGATACTCATTTAGGCGATATTCGCGTGATCTTATTAGTGGAAAATTCAGTCCGATATTATTCCCGCTACCTGCCCTTG
>CAJKZL010000605.1 GCA_905204385.1 uncultured Odoribacter sp.
AGATGTGACCCGCTTTTTTTTATATATTTCCGACAGACAAACCGATCAGGCAACCAAGGGCACGGGGCCTTTGGGCGGTGTAAGCCGGGAGGAAGGAGAAAGTCAACCAAAGGAACCGTTCCCTTGATTGATTAAAAGGTGCGGAAAAAGCGGAGCCAGTTGGTGGAGGTATTTTTGAAGCCGAGGCGGACGATGACGGTGTTTGTTTTTTTATTCACATAGAGGTATTGTCCGAACATGCCTTTTGCCATAAATTCTTCTCCGGGGGTGAGTATTTTCCAATGCAGATGATAGTAAGTTTCCGGGGAAATCCGGTGTTCTTCTGTCGGAGAAAGGACGGTTTGTACCCAGGAGGCAGGAAGAATCTGTTGTTGGTAGAGAAAGCCGTCATGCAGATAGAGCAATCCTAATTTGGCGATATCCCTGGCAGTGAGGCAAAGTCCGGCAAATCCTCTTGGCGTGTAGTGCTTTTCTGAGTCAAGGCTCCAGAAGCCTGTATTTTCCATTCGCAAGGGAAGCCATATTTTTTCTATGAAATAATCTATAAAATTCTGTTTCGTGCATTGTTCCACCACCTTTACCAGTAATTGGGTCGCTTGGTTGGAATAGCGGTAACTTTGTCCGGGGCTTTCCTCAACTATCATACATTGACAGGTTCGGTCTAAATTATTGCTGTAATACAATCGGGCGGTATTCAAAAACGTTGTTTTAATTCCGGTACGCATATCGAGCAAATCCACGATCCGGATCGGATGATAGGGGGGTGGAAGGTCAGAAAGATACTTACCCAATGGATCGCTCAGACTTTCAATAAAACCTTCTTCGTAGGCTATACCGACGGCAGTGGAGACAAAAGATTTTGTCAGGGAAAAAATTTCTGTCGCTTCCTGTTTCAGTTCCGGATACAGATAATACTCCTCGACGATGGTATCCTGATGGATGACCAAAAAGGCAAGACATTCCTGTCGGCGTAAAAAACGGGATAATTCCGGAGGACGGATAAGATGCTCTACAGGATGCTGTTTGGAAGCCGGAAGGGAATAAGCTGTGTCTGTAGGAGGTTTTGCCAGGGATGGTAAATTAGTTTCTCCAACATGAGGCTGACCGTTTGTTAGCGTACGATAGGTGATGCACGAATACATCATGATCATTAGACAGCCGGCAATCCATAATCTCTTCATCCTTCCCGTTTCTGAAATGAAACGTTGTGATAAAACGGATGTTGCGTTAAAATAGTGCTAAATAAAGTGAAAAGATATAAAATAGTTTATATCTTTGCTTCTTCGAATGCAAATGTATTACAGATTAAATCAGAGAATTTATGAGGAAAGGATTATTGCTGATTATACTTTTTTTATTAGCGGGCATACTGGCGGATGCCCAGAATATCGTTTTGACGTCTGGATCACTGGCTCCCTTAAAATCTGAGACAGTTTTGAAGTTAGAATTTACCTACAACGAAATTTTAGTGGGTAAAATGACCGAGGCTGAATATGTAGAAAAAAAGGTAGGCGACTACAACTCCAAAGAAGCGGGGCGCGGAGATACCTGGCAAAGCAACTGGATTGCAGATCGTATAGGACGTTTCGAACCTAAATTTCTGGAGCTTTTTGATAAATACATGGCAGAAAAGAAAATTGTCAGCGGTACGGAGGGGGCAAATTATGTGGTTGTGATAAACACCGATTTTACGGAACCCGGCTTTAATGTCGGTGTGGTGCGTCGGAATGCCTCCATCGATTTGTCATGTAAAATCCTGAATATTGAATCCGGCGAACATATTGCTGCCAACAATTTTTGGGGAACTGATTTCGATAGCGGTTATCGTCTTCAGGAGACCTATGCTAAAGCCGGGAGGGAATTTGCCAAATTTCTGATCAAGAAAGGCAAATTATAATTGCCCTGGAGGCTCGGCATGACCGGGTAATGGAAGAATCTCCGAAGCGTTGTTTGTTGCCGGGGATTCTTTCCTTGTTTTTGCCCGAACCGATAGAGGGATGGATGGATTGGAGCGGAGTCGGGGGAGGAATAGCGGATGAAATTTGTGGGGATTGTATTAGGATATGGCCTAAATATATTAACTTTGTCATATTAAAAATTTTAATTGCTGGTGTGGTGCAGATTTTTGAGACCATTCATTTAAATGAAGTATATCAGGTTCTTTTTAAACATCATAAAATTGAACTTTCTGATGTTGTAGTAAAGAAAGTGGAGGCCTGTTATTCTTTTTTGAAAGAATTTGCTTCCGATAAAGTCATTTATGGTATAAATACCGGTTTTGGACCGATGGCCCAATACCGGGTGGAAGACGAGTCGTTGAAGGCTTTACAGTATAACATCATTCGCAGCCATTCGACCGGTGCAGGAAAACCTTTGCCCGAACTGTATGTGAAGGCTGCTATGATAGCGCGTCTGGGCACATTTCTGCAAGGCCGTTCGGGGGTGCATCCCGAGTTGGTTTTTTTGCTTACTGAATTTATCA
>CAJKZL010000606.1 GCA_905204385.1 uncultured Odoribacter sp.
GATGTCCCGTCCCCGTTCCTTGAACAGGGATTAAGCCTTCAATCTTCTAAAGATTAGGCAGCGAGAGCGTAATTATTTTCGCCAACTAAAATTTTGTGTCCGGGATTTACGGGCCGTTTCACTGCTCCCGACATGCTTACATACCTATTCTTCATGCTGTCAAATCCAAGTCTACCCCTTTGGTATGTGTTGGCAAAGATACGAAGAATATCGGAACATTTCACCGATTCTTCGGGGATATTATGTTTTTTTTGATATTTTTGCCCGTGGAAGAAAAAGCTATGGAAGAATCGGAAGATCATGGGGTTAAGGTGAAAGCTTGGGATATAAAGACTTTTGAGCGATTGTTTGTGAGTTTGTATCCCGGGTTATAAGTCCACCTGGGCATTCGATGGCAAGTAATAGCCGGTTTTGATTTCTATCATACATACACAGCGAAATATACTGTCCCTGAAAGTTAGGTTTCTGACTTCAGGGACAGTTTTATGCCGGTAAAAATTCCGAAAACGGGAGTTATCCGTATGAAATGAGTTGAGATTGAAAAGAGGCTTTATTTCCCATCTATGATTTCAAAAGTCTTATCGGATTTATGAGTTATCTTGACCGGAGCAAGTTTTGTTTTCAGTGCTACTTTGATTACTGTTGCATGGGGAGTCGGGGAGATTCCGTTGACATCGATATTTATTTTACCTTCTTTTGCTTTGTATGAAAGTGCCCGGCCATTTGCCAGTAAGCTTATGTTTTTGATTTTTTCCGGACATTCGAAAAGAAGATTGCCGTCGGCAGGCCAGTCGAATACACACAGGTAATAGACGGTGGTTTTTCCGGTATCCTTGCGGGTGCATTGCCCCCAGGCCGGGGTCAGTTTGCTGCGGGTGGTCCCATAAATGGCTTCACCGTTGATTTTCATCCAGGCTCCCAGTTCATCCAGCCGTTCCCGGGCTTCTTCGGGTACTTCTCCCAAAGCATCGGGACCGACATTCAATAAATAATTGCCTCCCTTGGCGGCTATCGTTATCAAATTACGGATAATTTGTTCCGAAGGCTTCCATTGATTTTCCCAACTTTTATATCCCCAGGAGCTGCCGATGTTCATGCAGGTTTCCCAATCCACACCTTCGATATCCTTATCTTTGGGAATCAAACCTTCCGGGGTTTTGTAATCCGCATACACTCCCGGCCATTTCAGACGGTCGTTGATGATGATCTGGGGATAACGGGACAGTTCCGCTTTGATATCGTCGGCTTGCTTTTGGTTGATCGATGAGGGAGTATCGAACCACATGACGGCGACATCATGGTAACGGGACAAAAGTTCTTTGATTTGGGGCAAAGCAACACCATAAAAGTAATCGTTGAATGAACGTGTGCATTGCTGGTAATCCCAGGCTCCGTGGTGGGCTGCCGTAAAAGCATTTATCTCGGCCGAGTCGGGATTGGCCCATCCTTCTTTCATTAATTTGCGAATGGTCAGACCTCCCGGATTGCACCAATCCTGGGATTGAGAATAATAAAATCCCAGTTTCATATTGTGTTTCCGGCAGGCTTGTGCCAATTCATCGACAATATCCCGTTTGAAAGGGGTATAATCTACGATATTGAAGCGGCTGGCATCACTTTGGAACATGGCAAAGCCGTCGTGGTGTTTGGTCGTGAATACGATGTATTTCATGCCGGCATTTTTGGCCATCAGCACCAGCTTTTCGGCATCGAAATTTACCGGATTGAAAGTACTTGCTTTCGCCCGGTATTCCATACAGGGAATCTTACAGCGATTCATAATCCATTCTGCCCCTCCCTGGCGCTGACGGTAACCGTTATAGACTCCACCGTATAAACAGTAGGGTCCCCAATGGACAAACATACCTAATTTAGCATCCCTCCACCATTGCATTTTGGCATCCTGGTTCAAAGCAGGGACATTTTTTCCGTTACCTGCCTGTAAGCTTGAAGCAAGCAGGCATAAGGGGAGGAACCATAATATTATTTTTTTCATCATTCGTTATTTTTTATTTTGTGCAATCGATTAAACGGCTTTGAAAAAAATATGCTAATGCACTTGAATCGATGGGGTGCATTAGCATATTCTGAAGATAGATTTACGATTAAATTATTCCCCTACCATAAAATGATGGTATCCGTTTAATTTCTTCCATCCGCCGCGGGTGAAGTCCGGAACTTCTACCGGCATGCTGTTGTTTTCGATGGAGATCCGGGTCAACTCGCCCATGCTCGACCATTCTGCTGCATCATAAACATCCTGATCTAAAGGAAGTCCGTTATGCAGACAATACACCAGACGGTAGTCCATGATGAAGTCCATACCCCCATGACCGCCGACTTTCTTTGCCGTTTCTTCGAGTTCCTTGTGGATAGGATGTTTATACTTATCCATCAACGCTTTTTTCACGTCTTCGGGCACGGAGCCGTGGGCATTCAGGTTTTCATGGTTCGGAACGTCGTTGGATACTTTGTCCGGGC
>CAJKZL010000607.1 GCA_905204385.1 uncultured Odoribacter sp.
AACTCCCACTACCGTATTTTCGCCTAGGGTGATGCGAACATATGAGAGAGCCTGTAACGTTCTCTTTTCGGTTTCAGCCCCGGTGCTTACGGTCATAGCAAGCGTATCTATTATGAGGTCCTTTTTATCTATACCGTATTCCTTTGCGGTCCAGTTCTTCGGTGATCGGAGCGATAAATTCGGCAATGTAGGCTTCCCGGGCCGCTTTGGAGTCTTTCAGCTTTTGCTCGATTTCGCGGTATATTTTCGGATTGGAGTAGCGCAAGGCCGTGTCTTCCATTTCCGATTTAATATTGTATAACCCTATCCGGTGTGCAAAAGGAATATAAATGTAGCTGGTTTCCATCGCCAGGTGTTTCTGCTCTTCTTCGGGCCGGCCGGCAGCCTCTCGCAGGGCATACAGCTTTTCGGCCAGGAAAATCAGTTGCACCCGAATATCTTCGGCAAAGCTTAACAGCAATTTTCTGAAGTTTTCCGAATCGACGATCTTCTGGGTTGCATAAATATGGCTGATGTCTTTCAGTCCTTTGAGGATCTGCCACACTTTCGGACCGAACGTTGCGACCACCTCTTCTCCGTCTATCCGGTCCTTTTCAACCGTCTTGTGCAGCATGGAGCAAATGATCGAAGTGCGTCCCAGGCCGATTTCCCGGGTAATGATCAGTGTCACGTCGAGCATTCGGAGGATTTCTCCGCTATTGAATCCTTCGTCCTGCATTTCATTTCGGACGGCGATTTTAAAAGCCCGTCGGATCAACTGCACATCCTCATCGGCATTGAGGTTTCGGCAGGATTTAATAACGGTGTTGTATTTGTCATAAATGAGTGATTTATATTCTTTTTCGGAGAGTGAGCCCATCATTCTTTTTCAGTTTTTGTTCAGTTCGAAATATTACCTGCCACCTGCATGTCAAAAGGAAAAACGCAGTGGGATCGGTTTTGTAAAAATAACGATTTCTTTTTAAGAATATTGGTATGGAAATTCTATTTTTGTATAAAAATTTGTTTTAAAGCGTAAAAAAATGAGGGTTCGCTATGTGTGCCTTGATGAACATAGGCGATCCAGAGAAAGGGTAATTTTCCAGATGTGTTAAGGGTAAACGGATATGCTGAAAAGAAATTTAGCGGGACTACTGATTTTATGGCTGATGCTCTTTCCGAATGGCTTATACGGACAGCTTGCCGGAAAATGGGCGGAAAAAGTAGAAACCGGCTTCAAAACTTTGCGTCCTTCCGCTCGGAAGGCATTGGTAGACGGGGTGAGAGAAGTGATCGATTCAGACTTTCTGACTATCGGTGAAAAAGAAGCCCTGGAGCTGACATTCGGTGAATTGCAGGATTTACAACTATCCGTTCACACTGAATTGCAGGATTATGTCCGTTCGGTTATCTGTTTTTATGAAAAGGACGAGAAGGCCAATTTGAGAGTATGGCTGAAAGGACTGCATAGGGTGATGGCCGGACAAAAGAGAAAAGAAATCCGGGATTATCTAAGGCTGACCGCCCCTATTGTGCTTCGGCAGGCGATATGGGAGGGCGGGACTCATCGATTGACAGTTAAGGGAAAGCTGGAATGGAAGGACGAGGGGCGGATTGAAGTGGTATTCCGGGATGCCGATTTAGTCTGTTATACCCGCCACGATTCGGTAACCCTCCTGAAAACAAGCGGGGTATGCCTGCCTGAGCAAATGCAGTTGAAGGGGCAGGGAGGCCGCGTGGTCTGGACTATTAAAGCGGAACAAGTACATGCTGACTTGACGCGCTATCGGATCGATCTTAAAAAGTCGGGGTATTCGGCCGATTCTGTCCTTTTCCATTATCAAACCGAACATCCCCGGCCTTTATGGGGACAGTTGAGAGATCAGGCTGCCAGGGAGGTCCGTACGGAATCCTTTTTCCCGGAGTTTATATCTTATGCTGCGGATATTGAATTGCAACATTTGTATGAAGGAATCCGCTACCGTGGAGGAATCTCCTGGAGAGGCGACCAGCTTTTGGGAACAGGAAGGCCGGAGCATCTGGCCACGCTGGATATCATTCCCGGAGATTCCGTCAGCCTGCATTTGCAGGCCCTTCGGTTTCGCTTCGATTCCGCACAGATCGTGTCGGAAAAGGCTGCCCTGGAACTTCGGATGGATTCGGGGAAAATCACCCATCCGGAGATATACTTTAAGTATCGGATTCCTGAAAAAACAGTCAGCGTCAAACGACTGAGCGAGCAAAGCCTGCATAGGCCTTTCAAAGATACTTATCATCGGATTTTGTTCGGTGTGGAGTAGATTTTTTGGCCGTTAGACGGTAAATACATAGAAATGAAAATGAGCGGGCGTGCAGGCTTAACAAAAGCTACCGTCGAATCTCTTCAGTATTTCAGCAAGCGGGAATACGTTTACCTCCAGGCATTGGATGATATCAATCCGTTGAACGGTTTGCAGAAATGTGCCCTGGCATTGGGAACGGCAACATTCAGTATGGCGGA
>CAJKZL010000608.1 GCA_905204385.1 uncultured Odoribacter sp.
TATGAATCTCATATTTACCTATTTATGTTGTTCAAAAGTCTCTAGTTTTCCATCCATTTTGAAAATGACGCCATTGGTGGTGAATCGCGCCATGCCCCCATCGCTTTTTGCCTGGCTGCCGTCTCTTCCTGTCACCTCCATTTTCAACAGTTCATTTTCAACAATCGAATTGTCGATCGAAATCGGAGCATATATCACCCCTGCCGCTGTGCTGCGTTCTACCCTATAACTTTGCATTTCCACTTTCTTTTGTTCCCCGAATCCCGGCAAGATATAATCCGACAATTCATTCCCCCGCACCGGCACAAAACAGTAGCGTAAATAATCGGCCAGAAGAGTGGAATCTTCCGTGGTCGTGACCTCCGAAGGCAAAAGTTCCAGCGACTCATCGTCCGGAACAAAAACGAGATAACGCTCGCCGGAAGTCAGAAAATCCATCTTCGGCTTGCTGCTGTTGTCCAGTTTCAGCAATCCTGCGGCCATTAATTTGGAGGCAAACACCAGATAATCCGAAGAACTGTTCAGGGTATTGGCCAGGTCCAGAGTACTTTCATCGAGTTTACCGTTTAATTGCCAGGTAATTCCGTTCAGGGAGCGGACCTCCGAGCCTTCCTCCACCACGGAGCCATTGCCGTCTCCCCCGAAGATCGTATCATTATGAACATAGATATAACTGAAAGGATATTTGGAAGCATAATAAGCAGGCCCTTTCAAATCCTCATTTTCAAGATAACCGTAAATGATGTGCCGTTGAATATGATTAGACGAAGCATATTCTTTAAAGGTCGCTCCCGATTCCTTATATTCCACTTTTTCATCTCCGAAGGCCTCGTCGTGGTAATTGATGCGGAAGCCTTGCTCTTCCAGGTAAGCGTCCGACTGAATAAATAAAGTATAATGCTCCGGTTCGTCGTCCACAATGGTTACAAATTCATTGCTCGACTGGAACATATTCGCTACTATGGTATATTGGTCCGAAGTAAACAATGGCTTGGTGATGACTTTAAATTCGATAGGGGTAAACACCGAATCGATTCCATATAGAATTCCGGAGGCACAAAACT
The DNA here is from genome assembly GCA_905204385.1 of uncultured Odoribacter sp. The sequence goes on from CAJKZL010000608.1 coordinate 1,065, forward strand.
CTTTGTAAATCATATTTTCTTTACCCAATTGCCATTCCTCTCCGTTCTGACCGTTGATCCCTTCCCGTACGATTTCGTCCGGCAGCAAAATCTGCTGCTGGTCGGAAGCATGCGCTAACAGGAGATGATAAAGAGTGATGTCCGGAATCTGACCGATATCCTGGGAAAAGGAAGCGGGAAAATTCCGCTGAGCAAAATCCTCGAATGCTTTGTTGGTGAAAGCAAAACAATTATAGTTATCGCTCAGATACCGGTTGTAGGAAGCCCGCTTGGAATCTTCCTGACCATGGTAACACCATTCGCTCGACAGTTCGGGCAAGTCTACCCCTTTATCCCGGGAGCGGGGTGCGGCGTTGTGATACATAAAATAATACTTTTCGCCGGGAGCAGCATATTTTTCGGACGTAGCCTGATCATAGTAATAATTCTTAAAACGCTCCATCATATTGAAAAATGTGGAGAAATTCGCTGCAGTTTTGTCCGGGACACTCTCTCCGACGAACTTATCTTCAGGATTTTCCAGTGCAGTATATAGAGTCCGCAAAGGACTTTCCATACGGTCCAAAATGTAAACATAACCGTTATCGGTGGGTAAGCCCGATTCAACCATACAAGCATTCATGACATACAACTGATCTTTATCCCCGGTCCAATTGACCGAAGGGAAAAATTGCCTGTAGGTAGATTCGGGATCTACATTTTTGGTTTCGAACATTTTCGTCGAGATCACCGGCAGATACTTTTCCCGGTGATAGACTTTTATATTCTGCCTTAAAGCCTGATCGTACTCTTCGGTCACGCTTTCCTTTGCATAAGACTTATACTTGAAACAAAGCCCGGGGCTGGTTCCCACGGTCCCGGGAGTTTCTATTTCACTCATCTGAAAATTGAGCAACTGGGTACGGCTGAAAGACTGTTCTACCAGGTGGTAGGCAATCAGGAGTTTCATTTCTTCCGGATGGGTCTGACAAGCCTCCTGCACCGTCCCGTATCCCTTCGCGGACAACCAGGATGCAAAGGCAGTATCTACGGGCGCAAATACGGTACATAAACCTGCACCGTCCAATAAATTTTTATAACCGGTCAGTTCTGCCGCCTCTAAAAAAAGCTTGCAGTCCTCCCGGGATTGCAGTAACTTCCACGCATTACCTTTCAGCCAATCCGGGGCTTTGTCGTAATTTTCTATATCTTTCCGGCAACCGTAAAGTATAAGGAGAGACAACACGATTAATACTTTAGTTTTTAAACAAAACATAGCTATTTGAATTTGAATTAATCTAAAAAAACGTTCGTTTAATTTTGGAATAAATTTCAAAATTAAAGTAACGATAAGTGACCTTCGGTCACTTAATGAACGATGAACGATAGTGGACCCCTGCGGGGCGCCTTATAAGCGGAACCGATGGTTCCGGT
>CAJKZL010000609.1 GCA_905204385.1 uncultured Odoribacter sp.
GTAAAGGAATTGTAATTGGCGTACTGGTTTCCGCCCCGATGGGTCCGATCGGTATGCTGTGCATACAACGAACGCTGAACAAAGGACGCTGGCACGGATTTGTCACCGGATTGGGGGCTGCCCTGTCGGATGTGATTTATGCTGCGCTGACCTGTCTGTGGATGGGGGTCGAGGTGAATTTTGTGGAGGCGAACCAGGCTCCCTTGCAATTGATCGGCAGTATCGTATTAGGTATTTTCGGCTATTATATATTCCAATCCAACCCTGTCCGGAATCTGAAAAAACGGCTTGAAAATAGTAACGAAAATCCGTTAAGGTACAGGGATTTTTATGAGAAGGGACTTACTTATTATTACCGGGATCTGAAGGATCTGATGAAGTTATTGCAGCCGGAGGTTTTCGCCGGAGTTATGGAGAGTCTGGATAGTTGTTTCTGGGGATCGTTCCCGGATTGGCTGGATATTCCGGAGCTTCGCCGTGCCAGACAATCCGGCAATGAAAACGTCATCCGGAAAACCTGTCAGATCGTCCTGGAACCGATGTTACAAGCCGATGTCAGCTATCTGCAAGAGATACATCGTAAAATCTGGCAGGATTTCGATAAACATCTCTTGCCTTCGGGTTATCAAATGGAAATTCAGAAAAATTTTCTGACTATTCTTTTGGAAATGAACACCCGGGAAAAGATCTATGAATGCCGGGATGACCAAAGTGTGTTCTGGTGGAATGAATTGAATTTCCTGACGGACAAATTCACTGAAATGAGTCGGACGCACCAGCAACAGAAAGGGAAAGATTACTATAACCTTTTGTTGAGGAGAATGAAAGGGATCAAAAAATGTGAAGTGAGTTTTAATTAAATTAGAAATGATGAAGAAAAATATTGTATGTCTGTTTTTTTTAGTGATCTGGTTTGGGAGTTTTAGTCAAAAGAGGATGGTTGAGGTGTTAGACTCCCGGAAGATAGATTGTAGTTCTAAAGCTTTAAATTATAATGTTTCTGAAATGGTGGGGAAATGTGTATATGTTCCCTTGGATAGTAAAGCCGTGTTTTCCATGGGACGGTTTTTCAAATTCGAGGTGGAAGGCGATTATGTTTTGATAGAGGGAGCCCGGGGACTCCGGAATGAAATCCCCTGTTTGCTGCTTTTTTCAAAGGATGGAAAATTTCTGGCGGAAATCGGGAGTGTAGGAAGAGAAACCGGGGAATATATGGAAATAACAGCCGTGTCAATTGATACTTCCGGAAAGGAAGTATTGGTAGTGGACCGGAAATCAAAACGGAATCTCTGGTATGATTTTTCCGGTAAATTTCTCCGGGCAACTCCTGCTTACCGGACTGCTTCACTTTTAGGGAAAATATATTTCGACGGGGAAAATCATTTGGTGGGATTCCAGAACATTTCTATGAGTAAAGAGATGGCTTATTTTTCGACCGACCGTGATTTTTCCCGTCTGGATACTTTGGGCCGGCATAGGATCGCCTGGAAGCCGGGGGTTGTCAGTTTTGGTTGTCACCCCCTGAGTAAGTATCAGAACCGTTGGCTGATGGCTTATCCGTTCTGTGACACCATTTATGAGTACAATGGAAAGGAGGTATATCCCCGTTATGTAACGACGGTAAAGAGATCATTGCCGGCTGGATATAGAGTTCCTGCCGATGCAGATTATCTGAATCTGAAAAAGGAAATGCAGGAGAAGGGATTTGTTCAGAAGGCAGATGTGTTTGAGACTCAAAAGTATTTGTGGATTGTATATGACGGAGGAGACCGGATTATTTATGATAAAACGACCGGGAAAGGCTTTTTCAATAAACGAAAATTCCAGGATCATCCCACTGTGATTACACCTTTGGATTTTATGGGACAATCAGGAGAGGCTCTGGTTTCTATGTTATCGGCCGAAGAGTTGATACAAATGAAAGAAGACTATGCAAAAAGAGGTGTTCAGCTTCGGGGAGAGTTAAAAACCTTGTTGGAAAACATTAAAAAGGAAGATAATCCGGTTGTGGTTTATTATTATTTCCAATAAGCCTGAAAAACTTTTTATAGAGATCATGCCGGCATAGCCGGCATTTTTTATTAATTTTGCTTTTAAATAGCCCGTCGGATTTTTGGATGTTGAGTATGAAGAAAGGAATATCGTTGTCATTGCTTGCTTTTGTTCTTGTTGGTGCCATTGCGTTTGCAATCTGGTATATCAATGAGGATGGGAAGATGCGTGTTGGCAGTAAAGATGCTTTTATTCCATATAATTCGGCTTTGGTGGTGAGCGTGAATGCGGAAGCCCGTTTGACCCCGGAAGTAGAAAAAGCTTTTGCAGGTGATTTCCAGGAGTTCAGGAAACGGTTGCTGTATAAGGTAACCGATACGTTGAGGGGACGGGGAAATGTTGCTGCTTATCCCTATGTCTGGGCGATGCGTGTGGAGGGAAAAAGTGATATTGCCTTTCTGTATGTGATGGATAATAAGGATG
>CAJKZL010000610.1 GCA_905204385.1 uncultured Odoribacter sp.
TCAAAAACATCATCGTCACTTTGGAAAATGCTAACGAAGCCGCAGTAGTCGGAGGACTTAACGTATACGGTTTCCAACATCTCCGCGAGGTCGTCCGTTTTTTGAGTCACCAAAAGTCCATGACTCCTTTCATTTTCCATCCCGACGAGCAGGGAAACGTCGGCGATAGTTTTTTCGATTTCAAAGACGTAAAAGGGCAGGAAAGTGTCAAACGGGCCTTGGAAATTGCTGCGGCAGGAGCCCACAACCTGATCATGGTCGGTCCTCCCGGCTCCGGCAAAACCATGCTCGCCCGGCGGCTTCCGGGTATACTTCCTCCCATGACCATCGAAGAATCGCTGGAAACGACCAAGATTCATTCCGTTGCCGGCAAACTATCCCGCAGTTGCTCACTGATCACCGCCCGTCCCTTCCGCTCTCCCCATCACACGATTTCCAATATTGCATTGATCGGAGGAGGAACATTCCCTCATCCCGGGGAAATCTCCCTGGCCACCAATGGAGTGCTTTTTCTTGACGAACTGCCTGAATTTCAGCGCTCCGTCCTGGAAGTCATGCGCCAACCCCTCGAAGACCGCAAAATTACAATCAGCAGAGCAAGATATAGCGTCGATTATCCGGCCAATTTCATGCTGATCGCCTCCATGAACCCTTGTCCCTGCGGCTATTACAACCATCCGACCCGGGAATGCAACTGCAATGAAGGTGCCGTGCAGCACTATTTATCCAAAATCTCCGGTCCTCTGCTCGATCGGATCGACATCCACATCGAAGTAGTCCCGGTGGAATTAGATAAAATCACCGGCCATCAGGAAGCCGAATGCAGCGACACGATCAGACAAAGAGTAATCGCTGCCCGCCGGATACAAACGGAAAGATTCAAAGCCTTTCCCGGCATTCACTGCAATGCGCAAATGAATCCGGCATTGCTGAAAAAATACTGTCCCCTGGATTCCCAATCCATCGCCTTGTTAAAAATGGCCATGCAGAAATTCGGCCTTTCGGCCAGAGCTTACGACCGTATCGTTAAACTCGCGCGCACTATTGCCGATCTGGAGGCTTCTGCATGTATCCTCTCCCGACACATCGCCGAAGCGATACAGTACAGAAGCCTGGACCGCAAATCCTGGGGCACCTGATCACGGCTACTTAAACCCGGCTCAGAATATCTTCCAGACCTTCAAAGTGATTTTTATAATCCTCCAGACTTCTCCGGATCACTTCATATGCTTCTTCTTTATTATACACCTGAGTGATTTCTACCTTCCGCTGACACTCTTCTCCCGGCATATCCTTGTAAGTCAGAAAATAATGCCTTAAACGATCTACAACCACATGAGGCAACTCAGAAATATCGTTGTATACGTTATACGTCGCATCATGCTTCAGCACGGCGATAATCTTATCATCGGCTTCGTTTCCGTCGAGCATGCGGAAGCCACCGATCGGCCGCACACGGGCAATAATGTCCCCATGGGCTATGGTTCTCTCTGTCAACACACAAATATCCAAGGGGTCGCTATCGCCCTTAATTTCCGTACGCTGCGATTGCAACATGGCATATTCGGCTACCAGATCCCCGCAATAACTCTGCGGAATAAATCCGTACAAAGCCGGCACCACATTCGAATACTTCTGCGGACGGTCGATTTTGATGTACCCGCTCACCTTGTCCAATTCATACTTTACCGTATCCGTAGGTACCATTTCGATAAAAGCGGTGATAACCTCAGGCGCTGCATCCCCAACTTCAATGCCATGCCAAGGATGCGACTTATATCTTAATCCAATTAAACGAGCTATCGGGTCATTAATCTTGATTCCAATAATTTTTTGTGTTAAATGCGGGATTCACTCCACGCAGGTTGAAAATAACTGTTGTTCTATATATTCGATCAAAATATGAATAATCTTAATATGCACCTCCTGAATGCGGTCAGAATATCCCTTCCAAGGCACCACCAGGGTAATGTCGCAAGCCTCTTTCATTTTCCCGCCGTCTTTTCCCGTCAGTCCGATCACTTTCATCTGCTTGTCCCGGGCGGCTGCAATCGCCTTGAGAATATTCGGCGAGTTGCCCGAGGTACTGATGGCCAGCAAAACATCTCCGGGCTTTCCAAAAGCCTGGATCATTCGGGCAAAAACTTCTTCATACCCCATATCGTTAGCAACACAACTCAGGTGAGCAGGATCGGCCAATGCCATAGCAGGCAATGCTTCCCGGTCGTTTCTGAAACGTCCCGTCAGCTCTTCTGCAAAATGCATGGCATCGCACAGAGAGCCACCATTGCCGCAACTCAACACTTTACCTCCATTCCGGAACAACTCCACCAGCATCTCGCCGGCCCCGGCAATGAGATCCAGATTACGGCGGTCCGAAACAAAATCCTCCAGCAACACCAGCGCCTGCCGGAAACTGTTATGGATCAAGGTGAAATTCAACAAGAAATTGTTTTACATTCAACCA
>CAJKZL010000611.1 GCA_905204385.1 uncultured Odoribacter sp.
ATTTCCCTGGCCGCATCGTCCAAAAAATGATACTCGATCCCATACCAGCGGGACAAGGTCATCAACACATCTTCGAGCCTCTCGTTGCGGAAAACAAACTTTCCCTGCTGCCAGGCTATATATCGATCCACATCGACCGCATGAACCGCCAACTCTTTATTCTTTTTCGAGTAAACCGCCTGTTCGCCGGGAACTATCTGCCGGCCGTTGACGGCGACAATACCTTCTACCAAAGTGGCGACAATCTGTTGTTCGTCGGCATAAGATCGGACATTAAAGGTGGTGCCCGTCACGGTCAGTTCCACACCGGACATTTTCACGACAAAAGGATGTTCCGGATCTTTGGTCACCTGAAAAAAAGCTTCCCCTTTCAACTCCACTATCCTTTGTTTTCCCCGGAAGGCCGTCGGATAGCTCAGTGAACTTTCGGCATTCAGGTAAACCCTTGTACCGTCGGACAATAAAAGTGAATATTCCATTCCGGTCAAAGTCTCCATGCGATTGACAATCGTAGCATCCTCATCTATATTCTCCCGCTGATAGTGAACCCCGGAGGAATCCTGCCGGATGACGGTCCCGTCTTTCTCGGCAAGTTCAAAATGCTGTCCGGGGGAGATATCCACCGTTTTGCCATTTCCCAAGGTTAGCCTGGCTCCCTGTTTCCCTGCAGGCATGGACTGAACGATCCGCTGGATTTCCACAGGCGAAGGCTGTTTCATACGGAAGATCAAAAAGGCACTGCCACACACCAAAACTGCCAATGCAGCATATTGTATCCACTGCACCGGACGAATCATCCTTTTCCTCTTCCGGTCCAGTAAACCGGAGATTTTCTGCCATCCTTCCTGAGCAGGGAAGCGGGAAAGCATTTCTTCATTTTGTTGAAAATCGTCCGGATCGCTCATTTCTTCCAACAAACGGATGCGGCCGGCATGTCCTTGCTTCCACTCATTCAGCGAGCGTCTGTCCTCCTCCGTGTCGACAGCCAACAACCAAGCTGCAATTTTTCCAGCCATTCCGATGAGTTTTTTTCCCGGCTTCATATGCTCAAATTGAATTTTAACCCTCTTAACATTCCTATAACAATCTCAAACGGATTTCGGGGTAGCCGGGATTAAAAATTTTCAGGAAATATTCTGCTTTACTTTATTTTAAGAAAATCGACAAGTGAATCGAAACGACGCAAGCAATCGAAAAATAGTAAAACCGGATGGAAAAGAGGGAAACGACAAACGGGCATTATATCCAAAAAAGCAGCAAGTAAAAATGTTCCTTCAATTGATCGCGAAGTTTTCTATAGGCAGTTTTTTTCAAAGTATGCACCGTACCTTCGGCTACAGATAATTCGGCAGCAATCTCAGCATTCTTCTTCCCTTGCATAGCCAGTTCTATGATCCGTCGCATTTGTGTCGGTAAGGACTCGACAGCTTTTCGGACTAAAAGGTAAGTTTCCTGACGGATCACTTCGTTTTCAAAAAAATACTCCGGTTCTGCCGAGGCTTCCCGGACATAATGTTCGTCCACCTGCCCACGCTTGATGATATTCAGACAACGGTTGCGGGCTACCCGGTAAAGAAAACCTTTCACTTTAAAAATATCGTCGAAGTCGTTTCGGTTTTGCCAATAAGCAAGCAATGTTTCCTGCGCAATATCCTTACATTGCTCTTCATCCGGGATATATTTCAGGGCAAATACGCACAGCATCGGATAATAGTCCTCGAACAGCTCCCGGAAAGCTGCTTTATCCCCTCGCTTTATATCCTCGATAATACTTTTCATTACCCATTCCTAATCCTGCTACAAAAATAGAATTAACCGATCAATAAACAATATTCCTGTCCCCTTTCTCCTGTCATCCACCGATCACTTTTACATGATATCCCATAAAAAGCCCGCTTTCGATCACTCCCGGAACCGATTTTATTTTCTGTTCATATTCCGGGTAGATAACCGGAAAACGGACATCCAGTATCCAGCTTCCGTTTTCAGTGAAAAGAGGACTGTCTTTTCCTTTCTCCGGACGCAGGACAGTCTCGGTCGCCCCCTATATCTTCATCTGCTCAGCCACCCACGACAAAGCAGGGGGAAACACTTCGACGGGAACATGATAATGCGTTCCTAAGCGACTGACAAATTTTGTCCGATCCACTAAAATCAAAGCCTCGGGACTGCTGCAAATCAACAACTTTTCCCGGAACAAAGGCCCTCCCCGGCCTTTCAACAAATTTCCCTCACGGTCGACTTCATCCGCCCCATCGAAAGCCCAATCGGGCTTTGCCTCGCTTAAAGCAGACTGAGGGATCCCTAATTGCATGCAAATCATCGAGATCTCCGCCGAAGCAGGGATAACCTGTATGTGTAAACCTTCTTTTACGACCTTCTCAGCAATCTTTGTCAATGCCAGATATACCGTTGAACCGGCGCCAGCTCCGATAATCTGATGATCCGACACCTT
>CAJKZL010000612.1 GCA_905204385.1 uncultured Odoribacter sp.
TCCCCCTGCCGTACTCCTCCCTTCCGGATATGGAGCATATTCACAGATTATGGGATTTCCGGCTACTCTCTATCCATTCCGCCCAGATCCGTGCAGCTTCTTCCACTGTTCTGATACAAGGACGCTTCTTGTAATATTCTGCCGTACGCATCTCCGGCACAGGATCATCGTGTTTTTCACGGGGTAAATTCAATAACTCGGCACAAATGAGAGACCCGTTTCTCCGGCTAAATTCTTCAGCCAACTGCTGCACCAACCGGTAATTGGCTTCTTTGCCTTCCCGGTCGCTTCCTTCCACGGCTCCCGTCTCCAAGCCGGCTAAAACGAACATACCGCAAGCCGCTCCGCACGTCATCCTCATCCTGCCTATCCCTCCACCGAAAGAAGCGGACATTTTCAGAGCCTGTTCAAAAGTAAAACCATATAGGTCCGCAAATGCGGCACATACGGATTGCGAACAATTATAACCTTGCTTAAATAAATCTACAGCTTTCTGAATACGATCTTCCATAGTTCCATCATTATTGCCTCAAAAATAATAATTAAGGCAATAAATCAGGCAGACCGGACGAAATTAAATTACAATCCCGCCCTGTGCATCTATACGGACCGAAGTTGTCGGACCGGACAAATCGGTCTGTTGCAAAACGATATAATAATATTCCTTCCCCTGATGCTGTTGGAACATAGCGCTTTTCACCGTAAATCCCTCATAAGCATTACCTTGTAAAGCCTCTTTCACGGCTGCAGGTAAATCATTCGGCAATACGGGCCATTCTGTATAATTCCAGTCCATAGCACTGGTAAAATATACTTGCTTCACCTTATCCGCATCCAGCATATGAGCTATCGACTCCCCATTAGCCAATTTCCAGACTTCCACGATCCAGCCTTTAGGATAATGCCCTGCAATAAAACTTGAAATCATCGGGGGTATGTCCTTCCCGTCATAATCTTCTATCACCTCCACATGACGAAATGCTTCCTCATCGCACCATATCTCCACTTCGTTTTCACCATTCTTTAATTCGACACCGTAAAATACCGGATAAACAGCCCGCTCCAATACTTCGGTTTCCTGGCGGGGAGTCCAGATCGTCGGCGGATAATTGATGCTATTCGCAACATAATCCTTGACCGAAGATGGAAGATTAGTATAAACGGAAGAATTTTTTGCCTGAAGCCATAAACCGGAAATTGTAAACCATGCCTCATAGTCAGCGGCATTCATTTCAAATTCCGCTTTCTGAAAATCTCCGGCCGCTTCCCATTCCACCGAAGAAGCCCCGCTATACTTCTGCCAAAAGGCGGTTTCAACAGCTAAAGTCGGTAATTTAACCTGATCCTCCTGATCGGATTTATCATTGCTACATCCTAAGACCGCAGCCGTCAAAGCAACGGCTAAAATAAAAATTCCTTGTGTTTTCATATCTCCCGGTTTTGTTCCTAGGAATAAAACGTAACCGAAAGAAAAATGTTTTAGCCGTCCTTGCTTGTTTTGCCCCCGGACACAGATTAAAGGGGACGATTTTTATACATCTCTTCGAAATTGGAATAAGTTCCGTTGATATTCCGTGCCGTTTCACCTTCCGGGGCTAATTCCAGGGCTTTTTTCATGTCTTCCATCGAACCATTTTTATCCCCCGTCATCAGCCGGGCACGCCCGCGTTCACTATAAGCCTGAGCAAAATCGGGCTTCAACTCTATGGCCTCGTCGAACAACTCTATGGCCTCTGCCGGCCGATTCTTCGAAATATACAGATTTCCCAAGCAGAGATAAGCTTGCTCGTTAAAGGGATTCAGTTCCGTGACATAACGGTAATCTTCTTCGGCAGCCTCCTGATCGCCCGCAGCCTCCTGCAGCCTTCCCCGAACGAGATAGGCGCTTTCTTCTTCGGGTAGAAGTTCCACCACTTTTCCGATATCCTCCAATCCGTCTTTATAGTCTCCGGCGCTCAGCATCACTTCCGCCCTCAGCAACAACGCTTCGGCAAAATCTTCTTTTAACTGAATGGCTTTTGAAAGTCCGACTATGGCTCCCAGCTGATCGCCGGCATCTTTTTTAGCCTTCCCCAGCAAAAAATGTGCAGACGGATTTTCAGCCTCCAGGGCGATCACCCGCTCGCAGTCGGCAACCGCTTCATCATATCTTTCAGCCACATAATTCAAATTGGCCCGCATCAGCAGGACGGGAATATTCTCCGGTTCTATTTCGGCCATCCTGCCGGCCGTTTCAATGGCTTTTTCCATATCCTCATCCCTGGAATAGGCTGCCACCAGATGTTCCAGCACTTCAGCATCTTCCCTTATTTTCAAGGCTTCATTGAAACAACGGATAGCATAAGTATTCTTACCGATCTTCAATGCTTTGATACCATCGTATTTCAATACATCGAAATTGCGGTTCAATTTAGTCTCTTCGGATTCATCTGTTTCTCCG
>CAJKZL010000613.1 GCA_905204385.1 uncultured Odoribacter sp.
GTTTCATGGGCGGTGATATACTCCAATACCTGCTCGGCAGTATGTGCCTGGGCGTAGGAATCAGGATCCTCCCCTTCGGGCAGGGACACCACTCTTACGTTCAGTCCTTCTTCCAACACCAGATCGATCCCTCTCACCGAAGCTTTAATCCCTGCCGCATCCCCATCATAAATGATGGTAACGTTAGGCGGCAAACGCCGGATTAAACGGATTTGTCCAATGGTCAGGGAGGTGCCAGACGAGGCCACCGTGTTCTCAATCCCTTTCTGATGGAAAGAGATCACGTCCAGATACCCTTCCACCAAATAACAGCGATTATGCCGTACGATACTTTTTTTAGCAAAATAGATCCCGTACAGAGTCCGGCTTTTATGGTAAATCTCGGATTCCGGAGAGTTTAGGTATTTCGCGCTTTTTTTATCGTTGGTCATAATACGACCTCCGAAAGCGATTATTTTACCGGCCAGGTCGCGGATAGGGAACATCACTCTTGCCCGGAAGCGATCGAAAAGGCCGCGTTCCGATTCTATGGTCAAACCGGTCTTTACCAAAAATTCTTTTTTATATCCTTTTGCCAAAGCCGACTTGGTGAAGCCGTCCCATGCTTCGGGACAATAGCCCAGACCGAATTTTTCTATCGTCCGGTCATCGAGCCCGCGCCGATGAAAATAGCCCAACCCTATGGATTTTCCTTCATCGGTATGCAACAACTGATCAACAAAAAATTCCTCCGCATAATTGGTGACGATCAGCATGCTCTCGCGCTCGGATTTCTCCTGTTTCTCCTGCTCGGTGAGTTGTCTTTCCTCGATGATGATATTATACTTCGCCGCAAGCCAACGCATGGCTTCCAGGTAAGAGAGTTGCTCATGCTCCATAATAAAATTGACGGCATTCCCAACTTTGCCGCAACCGAAACATTTATAAATGCCCTTGGCTGGAGATACCGTAAACGAACCCGTTTTTTCGTTATGAAAAGGACAGCAGCCTACGTAATTCACCCCTCGTTTTTTCAGACTCACAAAGTCCGAAACCACCTCATAGATGTCTGCCGCATCAAAAATTTTCTGTATGGTAGCTTGATCGATCATGCTGCAAAAATACAAAACTATTTCGCAAATGATACCTCCCAAAGAGGCCCGATCTTAACCTTCGGCAAAAGCAAGTTTATATACAGCTGTAAGAAAACGACATCCTATCGAATAAACCCGCTTTATTCGATATCTTTCATCGTACTTTCAAAATCTTCCCGCTCATTCCGGATCACTTTCACTTTTTTATTCTTACCGCCTTTAAAATTATAGGTCAGCGTAAACTTCAGACGAGTTTCCCAAGTCAGGTCTTTTAAGGTATAGGTATAACTTTCACTCGGTGTATACTGCTCCGTTACATTCCGGAACAAGACCCCTTCACCATTAAAGTTTATGGCTAATCTATCGTTAAAGAAATATTTGTATCAACTGACGTCCACCCAATAATAACCGGGCGTAAAACAATCCATGATATTACGCCGGCTGATGTAATGGAAAGAAACTACCCCACCCGTTTTCTTTTTAAATTTAAACGAATTAGCCAGCGTAAGTCCGCCCCACCGCGATGAATATTTTCGGTCGAGATCCTCAAACCGGTAGAAAACCGGAGAAAAACTCGGTTTCAAAAACCACCAGTTATTTATATGAATAGGGTATTCAAAAATGATTTGGTGCATAAATTGCTTGCCCGCATTGACATTTTTTCGATACGTAATCAATGAATCCGTAGGCAGGGTATATGTTTTAGAATATACATAATTCTTAATATGGGTCATGTTATAACTAACCTGAAATTTATTCCGCAGCACATAATTCATTTGCAGAAAATTAGTATACTGGCTTTTCAGCCCGGGATTACCCATGGTATAGGTATAAGCGGAGGTCTGTACGATCTTAGGGTCCAAAGCATATAAAGAAGGGGTGGAAAAAGCCCTTTTATACACGGTAGATAATAGAGTCCCCTTTCCCTCATTAAAATAATAGGCAATCGTCGAAAAAGGTATCCATTCCAAAAAATCCGCTTTCAGCATAGTATCTCTTCCCCATAACCGTTGACTGTTATAATAATCCGTTAACCCGCAACCGATGTTAAATGCGAATTTACCGATACGGGTCGAAAATTCTGAATAAGCATAAAAAGACTTTATGCTGAATTCGGTAGTATCCGTCAATTCCCTTGTCAATTGCCTGATGCCTTCATTTTCCGTTTCATACTGATCATTATTTTTACTCTTTCTCCAATTGTAATACCCTCCAAATGCAAATCGGGACATCTCGCGTATATTGATATCGAAGTCGGCTTTCAATTGAAAACTAATATCATCATTATTCCCTTTATTTCTTCTTGAAACCACCGAATCAAGATCGTTTAATGTACTCCCGAAACCGTTACGATATCCTCCATGAA
>CAJKZL010000614.1 GCA_905204385.1 uncultured Odoribacter sp.
CTTTAATTCCATACTCAGAACCACCCCGATATACTCATTCAAAGCTCGGTAAAAAGCATGCCGCGTCATTTTGGCTTCATCTTCCAGCTCCAGCAGTTTCATCCGGGCCCGGGGCATGGCGACGTTCATCCGCCTCAGATCGCTCAGAAAGCCGATCTTTCCTTCTTCATTGGCCCTCACGAGGCTGATAAAAATGACATCCCTCTCCTGTCCCTGAAATCCATCCACCGTATGGACCGTGATCAGGCGGCGGAAAGGCCGGAAAAAATTCTCTTTTTTCAATAAACGCCGTAAATACTGCACTTGGGCCCGGTAAGGAGAGATGATCCCGAAGTCGATATTTTCATTCAAAATCCTTTCTTCGCCGATGCGCTTCATATATACTTTCAACTGCAGCATCAACAATTCGGCTTCTCCGGTATTCAGGCGGCCTATCCCTTCCCCTACGCTCTTTTCTCCCAACTCCAAACCGGTCGTATCGATCCAGGTCACCGCCGAGTCGAAATCCAGAATCCCCCGATCCCGTACCTCCGGTGCGGCTTGTAAAGCATTGTGATAGACCCAGCGGGAAGAAAAACGCATAATATCCTCATGCATCCGGTATTGTATGTTCAACAAGGATACTGTGGCAGGCTTGTCGGCCACCACCTTTTCCAGCAAGGTCACTCCCAAGCCTCCGCGCAACGCTTCGAGACTTTTGACAGTGGGAGGCAACTGACAATGATCCCCGGCGAGAATCACGCGATCGGCCCGGCCGATGGCAATCCAGCAGGCCGCTTCCAGGGCTTGGCCCGCCTCATCGATAAAAAGGGAAGAAAAACGCTTTCGCTCCAACAATCGGTTGGCAGCTCCTACCAAAGTACAAGCCACTACCCGGGCCTCGGCAAACAACTGTGCATCGATCCGGATCTCCAGTTCGGTAGCCCTCGACCGCAAACCGGCTAAATGACGGGCGACGCCGCTCCTGTCACCACCGTCCCGTTTTCGCAATCGCTGCATTCCCTCCCGGATCGCCTTACGGATAGTCCACAATTCCGGATAATCCGGATGCGCCTCGAAGCGCCTTTCATAAGTAAACTCAAGCATTTTATCATTCACCCGGGTCGGATTGCCTATCCGCAAAACAGGAATGCCCCGGTCCGACAGTTTTTCGGCTATCCAATCGACCGCAGTATTGCTTTGAGCGCAAACCAACACCTGATTTTCCCGGTGTAAGGTCTCGAAAATAGCTTCCACCAAAGTGGTGGTCTTGCCGGTTCCCGGCGGTCCATGAACGACAGCCACCTCCCGGGCATTCAACACCAGGTTGACCGCTTCCTCCTGCGATTTATTCAACCAGGGGAACCGCAACGGAGGCAAATCCCGCACCGAGGCCGGCAGATTTCCCCGTAGCACTTCACGTAAATGAGCGGTACGGTTGTCCTTTGCACTCATCACCTCCCGCAAGGCAGCAAACATGGTCTTGTAGGAGGTATCGTCAAAATACAACTGAACTCCCAGCTCTACGGTCAGATTGATGTCCGATAAAGCCTGAATGCCCGGTAAAACCACTACCATGCGGTTGTCCTGAACATAGCTGATGACGGCTGAAAAATTAAAATAACGGATCTCCCCTTCTGTCGTCCTGCGAAAAAAACAAACCGGACGCCCGTATTCAAAAATATGTTCGGTATCATCGGCCTGCTCTCTGCTAATCTCAACCGTAAGTTGATTCAGAGAATTATAGCGGCTGGCGCCGGCATGCACAGGATACCAGCACACTCCCTGCTGAATGCGCCGGGCTATTCCCGCCTGCAGGGTTTGCTGCTGATAAAGTTCTTTCTCATATGCAAACTCTTTTTCCAGCAATCCCAGTTGCTTTTGTAAATCCACCGTGGACGACCGTGCCTTATCTGTCATGTCATACTATTTGAAAGTACAAAATTAACTGAAATCCACGGAATAATCAGGAGAAGAGGATAAAATGTCACAAAACGACCTGAACATAAACACCTGGAAATTGCACAAAAAAAAGATCTGTAACCACTCGTATTACAGACCTTTGAAGTTTTAAAACATGGTTTCTTACGGGCATCGATATCCCATCACCCTTTATTTTGTCCATCCCTGAGTCCAGTCAGCCCCTTGCTTTACAGCTCCCCGGTAGGTAGCACGGGTAAAAAACGGATCGGCAGAAAGATCGGCTCCTCCGTCGAGCGTTCCTACATATACATTCTCGAATGTAAGCGTCCGATTGATCTCATTATGGTTGGCCGAAGCGGTAAATAATGCACTGGAATATATGCCTTCACTACATTCAATGTCTGAAGCAAGCGTCACATAATTCAATACCGAAGCATCTGTCCCGGCGATTAAAGCATTTTCCGTTTGTTCCGTCTCGGTGGTCACCCATTCATTATTTAAAATCACCAAAGCAGTATACGGCTTTACTTTCGTCC
>CAJKZL010000615.1 GCA_905204385.1 uncultured Odoribacter sp.
GGACAGTCGTATACACGGTTGAATACCCCGGCTATCTGGAGGCAGAACAAACGGTAGATTTAGTTGCCCGAGTTCCCGGTTTTTTAGAAGAGATCCATTTCAAACCGGGTCAACGCGTGCATGAAGGACAACTACTCTTCGTCATCGAACCCCAACCTTATGAAGACCAGTTAAAAGCTGCCCAGGCCGAGTTGAAAAGTACTCAGGCCCGGCTGAATTATGCTCAGGCACAATATGAAAAGATGAAAGAAGCCATGCCCAGCAAAGCAATCAGCGAAATCGACTTTATCCAATCGGAATCGGACTACCATGCGGCGATGGCCAACATGCAAAATGCCAGGGCTCAGCTCAATACAGCCCGCACCAACCTGAATTATTGCTATATCAGAGCCCCCTTCGACGGAAGAGTAACCCGGAACCTCGTCGACGTGCAAAACTTTGTCGGAGGATCCGTACAACCGGTTACACTGGCCACCATGTATAGGGATCAACGGATGTACGCCTATTTCAATATGGCCTATTCCGAATACCAAAATCTGCCGGCCATAGGCAATCCCCTTTCCGCTAAAGATAATAACATGCCGTTAACGATCATAGATGCTTCGGATACTACCCGGACCTGGACGGGACAACTCGACTACTCCTCTCCCAACGTAGACCTTCAGACAGGTACCGTCACCGTCCGGGCGATTGCCGAAAACCCTGATGAAGAATTATTGAGCGGGATGTACGTTAAGATTATCATACCTTATAAAAAAGTGAAAAACGCCCTGCTCATTCCGGAAAGCAGCATCGGCACCAATCAGGCCGGACGATATGTCTATTTAGTGGATAGGGACGATCAGGTCGTTCAGAAAATCATCACTCCCGGCATTCTCCTGCCTAATGGAATGCGCGAAGTTATCGACGGGGTTTCGTCGGAAGATTTATATGTCGTCGAAGCTATGATGACCGTACGCCCGGGCATGAAAATCAAGCCGGTGACCGGCAGAGTTCCGGCAAGACGCAGAACCAATACTATTTATTAATCAGCCTTCGCTATGTTCAGTACATTTTTTATCAACCGACCTATATTCGCCACCGTACTATCCGTGCTGATAGTCATCGCCGGCCTTGTCGCTTTGCAAGGGCTCCCGGTGGAACAATATCCCACCATTACTCCTCCGACGGTAATCGTAAGCGCAACCTATCCCGGAGCGAATGCCACGACGATCGCCGATATGGTAGGCACCCCCATCGAACAACAAGTGAATGGGGTGGAAGGCATGCTTTATATGTCGTCCACCTCTTCCAGCACCGGTACATATCAACTGACTATCACTTTCGAAGTAGGCACCGATCTCGACATAGCGACTGTTTTGGTAGAGAACCGGGTGAATATGGCATTGAGTACCTTACCCCAGGAAGTGATTCAAATCGGAGTCACCACTTCAAAAGAATCGACCAATGTAGTGCTTTTTCTTTCCTTGACGTCGAATAACCCGCAATATGATGCCCTCTTCCTCTCCAATTATGCAGCCCTCAACATCACCAATGAACTGGGACGCGTAAAAGGGGTCGGTAACGTAGGGCTTTTCGGTATGGGGAAATACAGTATGCTGATATGGCTCGATCCCGACCAACTGACTATCAGAGGCATCACTCCCGCAGATGTAATCTCTGCCATCGAAGGACAAAATATACAGGTTACGGCAGGTAGCGTAGGAGCCGAACCCCTGAAACGAAAAGAAGCCTACCAATATACCCTGGAAACCAAAGGTCTATTGGTGAGCGAAGCTGAATTTGGAAATATCATCGTGAGAGCTTTACCCAATGGTAAATATCTTCGCATCACGGAACTGGCCACCATCGAACAGGGACGCGAAAGCTATAGTTCTACCGCTACTTTAAAAGGAAAATCGGTAGCCGCTCTGGCCGTCTATCAGTTACCGGGAGCAAATGCCCTCAACGTTTCGGAGCGGGTAAAAAAAGAGATGAACCGTCTGGCCGCTTATTTTCCCGAGGGGATCGAATGCAGCGTGACCCTGGATACCACAGAGTTTATCCGGGCTTCGATAGCAGGGATATACGAAACGCTTCTTATCGCTTTTATCCTGGTATTACTGGTTATCCTTATCTTTCTGCAAAACTGGAGAGCCATGCTCATCCCGTTATTCACCATCCCCGTGTCGCTGATAGGAACTTTTGCCTTTATGGCAGCAATGGATTTTTCCATCAATACGCTCACCCTTTTTGGTTTAGTGCTGGCTATCGGGTTGGTCGTAGACGATGCCATCATTATCGTCGAAAACAGTTACCGACTGCTTGAAACCGGAAAATATCCCACTGTCAAGGCTGCAGTCATCGAAGCCATGAGAGAAGTCTCCGGTGCCGTAGTGGGAATAGTTCTGGTGCTGTTGGCCGTTTTTATCCCTACGGCCTTTATCGGCGGCATT
>CAJKZL010000616.1 GCA_905204385.1 uncultured Odoribacter sp.
CGTACACCTTTGAAATAAGGAAATTTATGCAAGCTTTGAATTATGGAGTGATCGGGAATGGTCGTACGGCAGCTTTAATATCGGATAAAGGGAGTATCGACTGGTGTTGTTTGCCCGATTTCGATTCGCCTTCGGTTTTTGCCCGTATTTTGGACACCGAAAAAGGGGGATGTTGCCGTTTTATCGTAGAGGACGATTATACTGTTACCCAGCAATATGTGGAAGCTACCAATATTCTTTCTACGTTGTATTACCGGGGTGAGGACGGTTTCGAAGTATTGGATTTTATGCCTCGCTATAAGCCGGGGGATCATCAGTATTACGTGGCTCCTGAGATTTATAGGTTGATCCGTTACGTCAAGGGCAAACCTAAGGTGCGGATTGATTATAAGCCTGCTATTAATTATGCCCGGGACGAGGTAGTGCATGTCGATACAGGGAGGTATGTCAAGTCGTATTCGGCCCTGGACGAAAATAAAGCCGTGTATTTATATACGGATTTAGGGCTGGAAAAGGTGATGAATGGAGAGGAGCTTATTCTCGACCGAAATCATTATTTGTTGATATCGGCCCACCAGAAACTGATAGAAGTAAATTTCGGGTTGGTTCATCTGGAATACGAGCGGACAAAGGTGTATTGGCTGAACTGGAACAACCGTTCGCGCAAGTACCGGGAGTATCAAAGGGAGATTACGCGAAGCATGCTGGTGCTGAAGTTGCTGACCTTTGAATTTACCGGAGCGGTGTTGGCAGCGGTCACCACCAGTATACCGGAAACCATCGGCGGGGTAAGAAATTGGGACTATCGTTTTTGCTGGCTGCGGGACGCTTCTATGTCGCTGGAAACGCTGATGCTGACAGGCCATAAGGAAGGTGCCCGGCGCTTTATCAGTTTTATTCGCAGAATCATCCGTTCGGAATACGGTACGTTTCAGATCATGTACGGCATCCGGGGAGAAAAAGTACTCACAGAAGAAGTCTTGCCGGAATTATCGGGCTTTGAAAATTCCCGTCCCGTAAGGATCGGTAATGGGGCTTATAATCAGAAACAAAATGATTCTTACGGTTATCTGATGGATGTAATCTATAAATACTATCTTTATTATCCCGGTAATCAGAGCGAAGTGGAAGAGGTGTGGGCGATGGTTAAGATTATTGCTTACAGCGTTATCCAGGATTGGCGGAAGCCGGATAAGGGAATCTGGGAAATCCGGGGAGAAGATCAGCACTTTGTGTTTTCTAAAGTTATGTGCTGGGTGGCTCTCGCCCGGGCCGTCGCTGTTGCCTGCATGATGAACGAGGAGGTGTATGCTGCCCGCTGGCATCAGGAAGCGGAATCGATCCGGGAAGATGTTTTACAGAAGGGCTGGAAAACGGAATTAGACAGTTTTTCACAAGCATATGGCAATCTGGAAATGGATTCGTCGCTACTGTTGATGGAAAGATACGGATTTATAGCTGCTTCGGATGAGCGTTACCGTAAGACGGTGAAAGCGGTGAAGCAGGCTTTGTACCATCAGGGAATGATGTATCGTTATACGGCACACGATGATTTCGGGGTGCCTACTTCGGCCTTTACGATTTGTACGTTTTGGCTTATCCGTGCTTTATATGTCGTCGGAGAAAAAGAAGAAGCGAAGTCGATATTCGACCGGGTGCTTACGTATGCCAATACTGTAGGGTTGTTCAGCGAGGACATGGATTTCAATACAAAGGCTCTGTTGGGTAACTTACCTCAGGCTTATTCCCACCTTGCAGTGGTGAATACCGCCCTCTTATTCAGTGAGGAGATACCTGCTTCTGCCTATATAATGCCCTGATTACAATAAAGCCCGCAGGAAGGGCAGTGTTTGGGGTTGTGTGAAAAGATTGTACCGGGCATGTGAGGGGAGGGGGCCGATTTTAACGGTGATGGCCTCCTCGGGCATGGCCCTGAACATGTCTTCGTCGGTGGTATCGTCGCCCATGGCCAGCAGAAAATCGTATCGGTGATGTTCCAGAAGCATGCGTACGACGGCTCCTTTGGTGCATTGAATAGGCTTGATCTCTACGATCTTATTTCCGCGCATGATCTGTAGGTTTAACTTTTTGCAAATGTCTTTCAGAGCATCGACCAATTGCTGTTCGCGGAGATAACCGAGCCAACTGTTCACGTTGCGGTAGTGCCATACGAGAGAAGTACGTTTGATTTCCAGCATCGATCCCGGCGTTTTGTCGATGGTTCGGCGGATGAGGCCGATGATTTCTTCGTTCCATAATTCCCCGTGGATAAATTCCTGCCAGGTGCCGTTTTCCTTATAGAAAGCCCCGTGTTCGGCCGCCAGGCATAACGGTAAGTGTCCGAACCATTCTTCCAGAGAATCACGATCCCTGCCGCTGCAGATCACAACGGTATTTTTCGGGTCGGAAGTGAAAGTGATGAGCAGATGCCGGA
>CAJKZL010000617.1 GCA_905204385.1 uncultured Odoribacter sp.
AATCACTGTAGGCAATAGTCGTATAAGATAATCCGTAGCCAAACGGATAGAGCGGCTCGTTGCTCACGTCGAGGTAATTGCTGCGGAACTTCTCAAACCAACGTCCCTCTTGCAACGGACGCCCGGTGTTTTTATGATTGTAGTAAAGCGGTAATTGCCCCACCGTACGTGGAAACGACATGGTCAGCCGGGCGGCAGGATTACAATCACCGCTAATCACATCGGCCATAGCATATCCGGCCATCGTTCCCAGATACCAGGCTTCGAGAATAGCGTCCACATGACGGTCTTCCCAAGATAAATCCAGGGGCCGGCCATTGATGAGCACCACACCCACAGGCTTCCGTAGTTTGACCAATTCTTCCAGCAATTCCTGCTGCACTCCGGGCAATTGTATATTTGTACGGGAAGCAGCCTCGCCGGACCAGTTGAAGTCTTCACCCATGACGGCAAGAATAACATCGGCCTGTGCAGCCGCATCCATAGCGGCACCGAAACCGCTCCGGTCGTCCGTAGTCAGGTCGCAACCCGGAGCGTAGACGAATTTCACCTTACTGCCTTTGTATGCTTCCGTCAATCCTTCGTACAGGGAAGCGCTTTGCTCGCGATTACCCCGCCCGGCCCATTCACCGTTTTGGTGGATTTTATCCTTCACCATGGGTCCGATCAAAGCAACCGTTTGTGCTTTTCCCCGGTCGATCGGAAAAAACTGTTTGTCGTTTTTCAGTAGAACAACCGACTTTTTGCCTGCTTCCCTGGCCACTTGCAAAAACTCGGGCTTCATGATGGTATTTTTTTCCCGTTCGGCATCCAGATATCGGTAAGGGTCGTCGAACAACCCCAGCAAATATTTCATTTCCAGGATAGGCCGCACAGCCCGGTCGATGGTGGTTTCCTTTACCTTGCCATCCTTCACCAATTGCGGTAAATGCTCAATAAAAATGCTGCCGTTCATGTCCATGTCTATGCCTGCATTCACAGCCTTTTCAGCCGCTTCGCTTTCGTCAGCCGCAATGCCGTGAGGCAAAAGTTCATTGAGGGCGGTGTAATCGGTCACCACAAATCCTTTAAATCCCCATTCCTCCCGTAAGACTTCCGTATAAAGGAACTTGTTGGCCGAAGCCGGCACGCCTTCCACCTCGTTGAAAGCAGTCATAAAGGTTGCCACCCCGGCTTTCTCCGCAGCATAAAAAGGAGGAAAATAAGTCTCATACAACGAACGCCGCGACACATCTACGGTATTATAGTCACGGCCGCCTTCAGCCGCTCCATAGGCGGCAAAATGCTTGGCACAAGCCAGCACCGTATTTATGTTTTTCAAATCTTCCCAGTCATCTCCCTGAAATCCCTTGACCTTGGCCACCGCCACCCGGCTTCCATACCAGGGATCTTCGCCCGCGCCTTCCATCACACGGCCCCAACGGGCATCCCGGGTTACATCGACCATCGGGGCGAACGTCCAGCATATCCCTTCGGCAGCCGCCTCAGTGGCTGCAATCGAAGCCGTCCTCCTCATCAGATCCATATCCCAGGAACAGGACTCGGCCAGAGGCATGGGAAAAATAGTGCGGAATCCATGCACTACATCGTAGGCAAACAATACAGGAATCTTCAAACGCGATTGCGACAAAGCCATCTCCTGCAATTTTCGCACCCCCTCGACCGTAACGGCATTAAAAATGCTCCCCACCAGGCCTTTTTTCAAATAAGTTTCCCAATCGCTCTTCATCACCGGACCCGTGATGTCCCAATCCGCCGAATACTGCGTCATTTGTCCTATTTTCTCTTCCAAAGTCATCAACTTCAGTACAGAATCCACTTTGTGCTCGATCGCTTTATCCCCGCTGAAACTCTTCCACTCCGCACCCTTGTTGCAAGCCATAAACAAAGCGGCAACCAAAACATACCATACAATCTTTTTCATTTTATTCAATCATTCGTTCATTACCTGCTTCCCCTGCATTTCACCCCCAATCTATCATCTATTATCTATCATCTATTATCTCAGTTCAGATAAGGACTTTCGAATCCCAGCCGCTTTAATCCGCGCTGTACATCCGGATGGCTCATAAACAACCTCCACAACAAACCCGTCCGATAGTTTTCAATCATTCCGATAATAGGCCCTTGATCGATAGCCAGATAAGAATCGGCAACCCATCCGGCCGTTGGATTGTACGCATCCTTAAAACCATATTCTCCCCATAGGGTATCGCCCAGTCGATAATAAAAATGTTTCAGGGCCTGCATTGAATAATCCGGAGTATAAGGAAACGAAGACAATGCCGCAGTCGGAGAAATGACACCACGGTCGTTCTGCGGATCGTGAGCCGAATATCCCTTGTCGCCGTCACTGGCGGTGATGCCCCAGCTATCGGGAGCATATCCCTTATACCCATTGGGGTTATCAAGGGCATGCATGCG
>CAJKZL010000618.1 GCA_905204385.1 uncultured Odoribacter sp.
CTTATTTTCAGATGATTCACGACCCCTTTCATATCCTGGAAGAATTTTTCATGGTGTATATTCCAACCGATGCCGGCTGACCAGAAAGGAGCATATCTTTTATCACTACCGAACTGAGAAGATCCGTCCAGCCGTCCGGATAAATCCAATAAGTATTTATTATTAAAGGTATAGTTCAAATTCAGAAACATACCCACTAAACGGGAAACTCCTTCTTCTCCATCGGGGGCCTGGTCTTTAAATTCTTTGCCAAAAGAAACATAGTCCATGTTTCCGCTGGGAAAACCAATAACACTGTAGGACTCATTTGCAAATTTTTTCTGGATCATATTGCCACCTTAAGCACCGTTCAGATAATGTTTACCGAATTGTTGGGTATAGGTCAATACCACATTGGCATCCAGATTGGAACTTTTCTGATCGTAATTATACGCCTCCCCTTTCTTTAAAATGCCATCGCCTTCCTGATATTCATAAGCCTCATAACGATTGGATCCCGGATCGATAAATTTTTCCTGTTTATCGTTTCTTTCGGAATAGGACACCCTTCCTTTCACTCTGAAATGATCGCTGATAAACCAGTCAAGATCAAAGTTATTGGTCATTTCAAGGTATTCCTGTTGATCCTTTTGATTCAATTGTGCCTCATACAACGGGTTAAGATGTCTATAAGTTGCGGCTACAAACTGAGGATATTCCTTCATCAGCTTCCCATTTTCATCATGAGTCGGAAAATAAGGATTAGCCTTGGCAAACGATGAAAAAGAGCCATAAGGAGATTCTTTCGCTTTTACTTTATCCACCGACAATTTGTTCCGGAATAACAATTTATTATTCAGATTATAAGACAGCAAAAAACCGATCCCCATCCTATCACGCTTGGACTTTTTCATCACTCCGGGATTAGCCTGATAATTAACGTCGACACCATAACGTACATTTTTATCTCCTCCTTCGATATAGAGGGAATGTTTATGCCCAACGGCCGTTTCCAGAGGCTGAGACAGCCAATAAGTATCCACTCCTCTCTTTACATTGGAAAGTCGGTAGGCATAATCCTTATCCAACAACCGCTGAGTATATAAATCATCGGAATGATAATACCCCGATAAATATTCTGCCTTCAGTTTACCTTCAGCATCGAGCAGGTTATAATCCGATAAGTCGGGAGCCGTAAGGGTAAGGGTCATGTTATAAGACACTTTCAGTTCACCAGGTTGGGGACTTTTCGTTGTTACAACAACGACGCCGTTAGCCGCACGCGAACCATAAATGGCTGTAGCCGAAGCATCTTTCAAAATGGTCACGCTTTCTATCCGGTCCATATTCAGGTCGAAGATCTTTTCAACCTCCACTTCATATCCATCGAGAATAAAAGTAGGCAAGTTGGGATCGTTTTTCAGTCTGGATTCTGAAAGTCCCTCGGCACCGAACCCGGAATTCCCCCGGATTCTGAAATCAGGCAGGCTATTAGGGTTCGATCCCATTTCAACATTTTCCTGTAAACGAAAGGAAGGGTCAAAAACCTGTAAGGCACTGATCAGGTTATTGGAAGAAACTTTAGACAATTCGTCTTTCGTAACCACCACAGCCGTACCCGTGAAGCTCTCCTTGTTTTTAGAAAAATAGCCATTTACCACCACTTCTTCCATTTCCGTCGCATCCTCTTTCATGACAATATTCAACATCTTCTGCCCGGTAAAATTTATTTCCTGTTTTTCCATGCCCACAAAAGAAAATACCAGCACGATTTTCTCGGACTCCGGAATATCCATCTTGAATTTACCGTCAGCATCCGTAGCAACTCCAACATTAGTACCTTTGATAAAAACAGATACTCCCGGCAAAGAATTTCCTTTTTTATCCCTTACTATTCCCTGAACCGTAACGGTGGCCTGAGGAGTGTTCAACCGCCGATTGATCACAATCACTTTGTCCATCAGTTCGTAGCTTAAATCAGTGTCCTTCAGACATTCGTCCAAAATGAAAGTGATTTTTTCATTTTTCACATCCAGGGACACCGGTTTCAAGTGGTTTACCTGTTCATTATTATACACAAATGTGTATTCACTCTGCGCTTCTATCATCTGTAAAATGCTCCTCACGGAAGCTTCTTTCACCCGTAGGCTCACCGTTCCGGTTTGGGCATAACTGAATGCCGATACTTGCAACACACCGACACAGCATAAAAGAAAAGTCAGTTTCATCATTCTAAAAAATTTTCCGGGAATACGTTGTTCCGGAAACCATTTTTTCCGATTGTTTTTCATAAATTTGTTTTTAACTGA
Source organism: uncultured Odoribacter sp. (assembly GCA_905204385.1). The sequence continues at coordinate 2,289 of CAJKZL010000618.1, forward strand.
TTAAACATCCGATTGTTTAATTCGACCGCCGGAAAGGACCGGTTTCCGGCGGTCATTCCATAAAAAAACGAGCGTTTTTTATTGGCTAAAATTCAACATCGGAAAATGCCGGAAAATTTGGCTCGGAAAAATTA
>CAJKZL010000619.1 GCA_905204385.1 uncultured Odoribacter sp.
ATTTTATTGCTTGATTTGATTAAAAACGAGGAGTTCATTTTCAATATATTTTGTGATAGTACATTGTTCATGCATAGATTCTAGCGACCTAATATATTTTGTATTCTCAACAGATGATTCATGAAAAATTGGATTTTCTTGGCCGAAAATCACTTCTATGTTTTCTACAAAAGACTTTGATAAGTTGTAATTTGCAATATCATTTTTTATGGCAATAAGGCGGGAGAAATCGTTACCCTGGGATTACCCGAGGGGTTGAACGCCACGTATAGCGCCTTTGAAAAAGCCTATAACGGAACGGGAAATATCGTCATCCCCGAGGATTCCTTCTGGGGGGAAAACTGGCATCTGGCGGAAAACTCTCCGGCTAAGAATGCCGGAACGACAGAGAATATTACCGTGTTGGATTTCGATCTCGACGGAGCCGACCGGGTGCAGGACGGACATATCGATATGGGTGCTTATGAGGTAGGCGTTATTTATATCCCGGATATCAATGGAGTGTTCTATGTGAGGGCGGATGGTAACAATGGCAATAACGGCAGTTCCTGGGAAAATGCGTTGAAGGACATTTCTTTCGCATTGGCCAGAGCTGAGGCTTATAATAAAAAATTAGTGGTGGGACATACCAGGGCCCGCTTATGTATTGCCGGGGATTATGAATTGACGGAAAGCATTGCGTTGGTGGACGGAGTATCGATGTACGGCGGATTTGCGGGTACGGAGACTTCCCTGGAAGAAAGAGCCAAAGGCGCCGGGGCCTGGGATTTTTCTTCGCCGACGGTATTGAAGGACAAAGCAGGGAAACAGATCACCCTGATCAGCCAGGCGGCTGCATTTGCCAACGAGACTACGGTCGACGGATTTACCTTGAGCAATGGAAAACAAGGGGCGATTCTGAAAGGAAACGTTACGTTCAGTTGCAACGTGGTGAAGGATAATGTTTCGGGTAACGTTACGGATGGTGCCGGCATTAATGCCAGCGGCGATCTGTGCGTCGTGGAGCATTGCCTGGTGGAAGGAAATGTCGGTAAAAACGGCGGTGGTGTGACGATTTCCAGCGGTGCAGTGATCCGCAATTCGAAGATAGCCGACAACACCTCTGTTTACACCGGTTCGATGAACCAGGGATGGGGCGGCGGAGTTTTCAACAACGCTGCTACGGTGGAAAATTGCGTAATTACCGGCAATAAGGCGCCTCACGGGGGCGGTGTGTTTGTCCGGCATGCAAGTGCTGAATTTTACAACTGTCTGGTGGCAGGCAACTCTTCGACAAAAACGGGAGGTGGTGTTGCTTTCGATTCTTTCGGTGACCATCTTGCTGCGGTGAAGGATGCGAAGATTTATAATTTTACGATCGTCGATAATACGACCGAGGGCGAGGGTGCCGGCGTTTATTTCAGCAATGAAGGACAAACCCTTGTAAATACCGTTTTATATGGGAATACCCGTTCGGGAGCGGCCGACGAATATTCGGCTCGTGACGGAGTGACTCCGCTGCTGACCACTTGTGCGGTCCGTACAACGGAAAGCTTATCCGACGGTAATATTGCGTTTACCGATCCGGCGACCGTCTTTACGGATGCTGCCCAGGGCGACTGGACGCTTTGCGCTCGTTCGCTTTGCGAAGACAAAGGTACTTCGGTGGACGGCATTCCGGCATCGGCCCTGGGGGGTAATCTGCGCGAGCAGGGAAGAAGAATAGATATAGGTGCTTATGAGCGCGATTCCGATTTCGAATACGGTCCTTCGGCCGAGGGGATTGTGTATGTCGCCCTGGGACAGGAAGGCCAGGGTAAGGCCTGGGACGACGCTGTCGGCGATATCGACCAGGCTATTGCAATTGCGAAGGAATATAACGACGGCATCGACGAAGATGGAAAGAAAGCGCAAGTGTGGGTGAAGACGGGCGAATATCGATTGTCCGAACCGGTGAAGGTGGTGAGCGGTGTATCCATTTACGGTGGTTTTGCGGGAACGGAACACACCCTGGCAGAAAGGGCGAAAGGCAGCAATGGCGGGGAATATGTGAATCCTACTCTGCTGAGAGGCGCCGCCCAGACGTTTGCCGTGATTTTCCAGGAAATGGATTTCAGCGAGGAAACGACCATCGATGGATTTACCGTTGAAGACGGTATGCCGGGCGTTATCTTATTGAAAAATGCACTGCTGAAATGTTGCATCGTGCGCAATAACAAGAGCCGGACCGGCAATTTGACGCTTCCCGGAGGAGCTATCATTAACAATAACGCCGGAGGGGTATTCATCAAATATGCCAGCGTGGTGGATAGTTGTCTGATTGAAAATAATAGCTCTACTTCCAGCGGTGGCGGTATCTATGCGGAAAATAGCGCCGGCATCGTGATTAAAAACAGCACCGCACAGCATAATGATTCCGGGACGATGGGCGGTGGTA
>CAJKZL010000620.1 GCA_905204385.1 uncultured Odoribacter sp.
GGGAAAGCCTGCTGAAAAAATCGTCTATGTTTTTTCGTTCGGGCCGGGTCCAGAATATTTCCGCCGCGGCAGCCAGACGTGGTAACGTAACGTATTCCAGACGGGAACTGTCCTTGATCCACTCGGTCCAGATACTGGCCTGTGCGCCGATGACGTATCGACGGCTTATGGAATCGAGCGCTTGAGGCACCGGTTCGAAATCATACACCCGCTTCACCGTTTCCAGGCCCTGTAGTTTTAATATATGCGGGTTACTGAAATACAAATGGCTGATAGGCGTGATGATCACATCATGCTGCTGCCGGGCAGCCTTCACACCTCGTTCCGTTCCCCGCCAGGACATGATGGTGGCCTCGGGCGTAAGCACTCCCTCCAACACTTCATCCCAACCGATCATCCGGCGTCCATGCTCGTTGGTAAAACTTTCCACCTGAGTCATAAACCAAGTTTGAAGCTGGTTTTCGGCCGTGTGTCCCGGCTTGGCCTTGATCTTCTGCTGACGAATCCTGGCCTGGCAACGCGGACATACCTTCCATCTCACTTTAGGACATTCATCGCCTCCAATGTGGATATAGGGCGATGGAAAGAGTTCCATCACCTCGGTTAGGACATCTTTAACAAATTGTAGGGTTTTCTCGTTTCCCCCACACAATACTTCCGGAAAAACGCCGAATTGGGTAGCCACTTCATAAGGACCTCCCGTGCAGCCCAGTTCCGGATAAGAAGCCAGGGCAGCAGTCATATGACCGGGCATGTCTATTTCCGGAATTACGGTAATATACCGCTCGGCCGCATAGGCAACAATTTCACGGACTTCGTCCTGGGTATAATACCCTTCATAAGGCTTTCCATCCATCTCCTTCGTTTCGTAATTGACGATGGTTTCTTTCCGTTTCGAACCGACATTGGTCAATTCGGGATATTTTTTGATCTCGATCCGCCAGCCCTGATCTTCCGTTAAATGCCAGTGAAAAGTATTGATATTGTGCAAAGCCAGCAGATCGATAAACTGCTTCAGATAGGCAACCGGAAAATAATGTCTCCCGACGTCCAGCATGGTGCCCCGATAGCTTAAACGGGGATAATCTTCGATTCTGACAGCAGGCAAAGCGACTAAGGTTCCCGGTTTAACGTCCGCAGGCATCGCCTTACGCAAGGTCTGTATCCCGTAAAATATGCCCTTTTCCGTTGCCGCTTTTATCCGGACCTCATTGGGGTCAGAAACCAGCCGATAACCTTCGGCGTTTTGCTGCGTGTCGTCCAATTCCAGAACGATGTTTTTTCCTTTCCCGCATGTTTCCGCTTGTTCTAACCGCAAGCCCGTCGCTTCCTCGATATACCCCACCAGAAAAGTAGCATTGGCTTCCATCTTCTGATTTCCGGAAGGATAAACAATCCGCACCTTCTCATCTATTATAAAAGGGGCGTCCTGTGTTTGTACCACTTCCTGAGGCAGGGGAATCACTGCAAAACTACCCTCTGCAACAGGGCGCGAACAAGCTGCCGCACACCATAATGCAGCAAATAAATTCCAAAAATAAATTCTTCGGCTCATTGTGATTGAAATGATTTAGCATTTTCGTAATAATTCTCCGGCTTTAAATAACGGAAATACACGTCTGTATTCGGATAGCCGGCACGCCGCAACGCTTCGGAAACGATGCCTGCCACTGCCTCCTGAATCTCCCGGGGACGCTCGAAATATTCCACTTCGACAAAAGGCCAGTCGTTACCGTCCTTCACCTCGCCATCCCCGATATAATCCGAATGAATGACCTCTAATACAATATGATCCCGGGGACAGCCTATCGCTTCCCCGATTGAATCCGTCAGACTGCGGCTCACTGCTGCCAAACGCGTAGACTCGACAAAATGAAATCTGAAAAAAGGCATAATTACTAATTTAAAATGGTTTCTGTTGCTTCGGCACCATTTCCGGTAACAACCGGAATACGCTCTCCTTGCCGTTTACTTATTCTTCTCTGTTTTTAATTCGTCGAAAAACAAAGGAACGGTTTCCCAAACCTTTTTTACCACCTCCTCCAAAGGATGTTCCATCTGTCCTCCGGCAGCATTCAGATGCCCTCCCCCGTTAAACCATTTTTTTGCCCATTCGTTAACCGGGACATCCCCTTTCGAACGAAAGGAGAGTTTCACTTTCTCTTTCCGTTCAGTGATCTGCACTGACACGCATACATTGTGGACCGACAAGGGAATGTTCACTAAACCTTCCAGATCACCGTCTTTGTAGTGGTACTTCTCCAATTCCTCGGCAGTAATGGGCATGACAGCTACCGGATAATGCTCGCTGACCTGTAGTTTATTCAATAAGGTATTCCCGATCAGTCGCAAACGGGAAAGATTGTTCATTTGATAAATCCGTTCGTGGATATACGCTTTATCCAGTCCACTAT
>CAJKZL010000621.1 GCA_905204385.1 uncultured Odoribacter sp.
TCGCCAGTGTGTTCATGATGTCTTCCAAACGCTGATTCTTAAACACAAACCGCCCTTCTATCCAGTCGGTATACAAACTGGCATCCACCTCTTTCACCAAGGCTTCCCGGGTATTCCGGTTCAGATTATGCTGTTGCGAAGGTCGTAAACGGAAAGAGGAGCCTTGAAGATCCGGACATCTCACCTGTACGCTTCCCCGGCCCAGAGTGGTCTGTATCAACTCTTCCGAACGGTAGGACTTGATATTGAAGGCTGTTCCGGTAACTTCCACTTCGATGCCGTCGGTCACGACAATAAAGGGCCATTTCCCTGCCTCCTTCTCCACTTCGAAGAAAGCTTCGCCTTCCAGGAATACCCTTCGCTCATTTTCTGCAAATTCAACGGGAAAACGCAGTTTAGTTTCACAATTCAGGCGCACGGTGGTGCCGTCCGAAAGCTCTACCAGATAGTCGGCCCCTGCCGGCACCGACACTTCATTGAAAACCAGACCTGCATCCGAAGGCTTTTTATTCGGGGATTCCTGCCGGTAGGACTAACGGCAACAACTATCGTTGGTGATCCGTATCCCGTTCCTTTCCCTCAACTCCATCGTTTTGTTTTCCAACTGTACCCGCTCGCCGTCTGCTAAAACCAACTCGGCACTTTTTTTACCGGCAAACCGACCTTCCGACGGATCGGTCCCCCTTTCTTCCGACATCTCCCGAAAGGTAAACAGCAAGGTAAACCCGACCGCCAGGCAGGCCGCTACCGAAGTCCATTTCAACCAAGAATGGTTCCGCAGGCGAATTTTTTTCTTAAACCGCCGGTATTCTCTCTCCGTCTCTATTTTACCGGTATCGCGCAAACGCATAAAAGCTTCCCGCTGATAAAAGATCTCTTCGAACAATTCCCGATGACCGTCTTTTGCCAGCCAATTGCGAAATTCCGGAAGAGTAAGTTTTTCAGGACTTTCCAAATGCGCTAATATGTAGCTGATTTCTTCATCCAGCATAATCCAAAAGATTTAGTGCCACACACACTGAGGCATGAAACAACCGTCACAACCTTTAGCTGTCAGCAAGGGTTGCTTTTATATAGCACAACCGGATAAAAAAAATGGGTGGGTAAAAAGAAAGATTTTTTTAGATTTTTTTGAAGCGATGAATCAAAAGAAGCAATAAAGAAGGAGGAAATTCCTCGCGCAGAATTTTTAAACCACTGGAAATATGTCCTTTAACTGTATTTACGGAAATATGACAGATTTCTGCAATTTCTTTATATTTTTTGCATTCCACCAAATAAAGGTACATCACCTCACTGCATCTTTCGGGCAACATAGCTATCCGCAGCATGATCTTAGCGATCAGTTCCTCGTGTTCCCGGCTGTCCGTAGTGACATAGAGTTCGTCTTTCAACAATTCCTGCTCTTCGTGACGGCTGACCACTTTCCGATGATGCAGATAATTAAGGGAACGGTTTCGGGTAAGACTTAACAGATAAGGGTAAAGAGGTTGGGAGAAATCGAGGGTATCTTTATGCTTCCACACTGTAAGGAAGACATCGTGAACAATATCTTTCGCCGTTTCGACATCTTTCACAAAATTCAGGGCATGCAAACACAATGCCTTAAAATGTTGCTTAAAACAAATTTCAAATTGTTCGTTTACTTGTGTTTCGTTCAAATTTCCTGGGCTCACCTCTTTCCTGAAATTCAATTATCCCTGCAAATATAAATGATTTAATCGAGGTAGTAAAAAATAATTCGTCCCCTGCCTGATCATCGGTAAAATAAAATAAAGGAGTTCTCCCACATTCCGACGGGAGAGAACTCCTTTACGATCACCGACATACAAACATTTGTGGTTTATGCCAGGCTAAATCGATATTTTTTATTTATAAGTGATTTCAACGGCATGCTCGTCATCGTATATGATTTTGCTGACATATCCGTCTGGCTCCGTTTCATAGGTCATGCTTCCCATTTCATAGTCCTCCGAGCCGACTGAATCAGGCAACAAGGCAGGCGCCTGTCCGCAAATCCCGGCCAGACGGGCATAATAAACTTCTTCGCTTTCAACCCTCAAATGGAACAGCACTTCCCCCATTAAATCCAGCACACTTTTATTAGCTTGTTCGGCATCGTAGTTGAAGATATATTCCTCCGGCCAATCTTCATCCGCCCATACGCAAGCGGTAATCCGGTTATCAGGCCCGTAAGCATATTCATACTGATCCCATGTTTTCAAATAACCGGAATGATAAGTCCATTCAGGAACCGCCTCCGTAGACACCACATTCCCACCTTCGCCGAGCGTATATTCATAGCTCATTCCCACATAATATTCTTCGAGATCGAAATCCCAATAATTCACTTCGACGGTCAGGGTTCCGGAAGCCCATTTA
>CAJKZL010000622.1 GCA_905204385.1 uncultured Odoribacter sp.
CAAAAATATAATCGATCTTCATCTTGGCGTCCTGGATGATCTCTAAACCGACCGTCGCCTGGCCTTCGATGATCTTGGGGTCGTTGAAGGGAGGAATAAAGACCAGGTCGTTTTTTTCACATTCTTCGATGGCCGCTTTATTGGCCTGGTCGAAAGTGTCGCCGGTTAGCACTACTTCGATGGCTTTGCCTCCGAACATTTTCACCTGGTTGATCTTTTGTTTCGGCGTGGTTACCGGCATGAATATTTTCCCTTTGATGTGCAGTTTACTGCAGGAAAAGGCTACGCCCTGCGCATGGTTGCCGGCGCTTGCACAAACCACTCCCCTTTCCATTTCTTCGGGATCGAGGGATTTGATTTTGTTGTAAGCTCCCCGGATTTTATAGCTGCGCACCATTTGCAGGTCTTCGCGTTTCAATAGGATATTCGCTTCATATTTATCGGAAAGATTCCGGTTTTTCATCAGAGGGGTAGGCACTAAGATTTCGTTCAGCGTATGCTCTGCCGTCATGATATCCTTGAGGGATGGAAAATAAGGTTCGCTCATAGGGTTAAGTTTTGGGTGATATACTCTCCGACTTCGCTTGTGCTATAGGCTTTTCCCCCTTCGGCAATGTCTTCGGTGACTATGCCTGCCTGGAGGGATTTTTCGACAGCTTTCCGGATGGCAGCACCCGCCTCCGGCAAATCAAAGGCATATTCGAACATCATAGCTGCCGATAAGATGGTGGCCACGGGGTTGGCTATGTTTTTCCCGGCAGCCTGGGGGTAAGAGCCATGGATCGGTTCGAACAAAGAGGTATGAATCCCGATGGAAGCAGAGGGAAGAAGTCCCAGGGATCCGGTGATCACGCTGGCCTCATCGGTAAGAATATCGCCGAACATGTTTTCGGTCACGATGACATCGAAATGTTTGGGTTGCTGGATTAATTTCATGGCAGCGTTGTCCACAAACATATACTCCACTTCCACTTCCGGGTAATCCGCTGCCATGGCTTGTGCCGTTTCTCTCCACAGCCGGGAAGTGGCCAGTACGTTTGCCTTGTCTACCACCGTAAGCTTACGGCGTCGCTTGGCAGCGTATTCGAATCCCAGCTTGCAAATACGCTCTATCTCGGCTTTTGTATAAACGCAACTGTCATAAGCGGTTTCTCCGTCTTCGGAGCGTCCTTGAGGGCGTCCGAAATAGATGCCTCCCGTAAGTTCCCGTATGCACATGAAATCGGCGCCGTCCACCAATTCTTCCCGCAGGGGAGAGCGGTGAAGCAATGATCCGAATGTCGTCACCGGACGCAGGTTGGCATAGAGGCCCAGTCTTTTACGCATTTCCAGTAATCCTTGTTCCGGCCGGATTTTAGCCTTGGGGTTGTTATCGAAGCGGGGATCGCCGATAGCACCGAAAAGTACGGCATCCGATTCCATGCAAATCCGGTGTGTTTCTTCCGGATAAGGGTTTCCTGTCCGGTTGATGGCTGCTGCGCCTGCCAAACCATATCGATAGTCGATGTGGTATCCGAAGCTCCGGCCGACGGCATCTACCACCCGGACGGCTTGTTCTATAATTTCCGGCCCGATGCCGTCTCCGGGTAAAACTGCTATTTTTAAGTTCATAAGGGATTTTAATTTATCAGGTTATGAGGAGTCGTATTAGGAATACGTCTCCTCTTAAATCGTATTTTTGCATTGTTTTTTTTCGTAGTTTTCAATCTTATCCCGGATGCTCAGGAGGTAATCTACGTCGTCGTAACCTTTGAGCAGGCATTCTTTTTTATAGGGATCGATGTCGAAGGTCTCCTGTAGTCCGCTGGAAGGGAGGACGATCAACTGTTGCTCCAGGTCGATCTTTACCTGGGTGTGCGGGTCCCGGTCGATCGACTGAAAAAGTGCAGTCAGAAATGTTTCCGAAACCTGGACCGGTAAGAGACCGGTGTTCAAGGCATTGTTTTTGAAGATGTCCGCAAAAAAGCTGGAGACCACGGCTTTAAAACCGGCTCCGTAAATGGCCCAGGCGGCATGTTCGCGGCTGGAGCCGCATCCGAAGTTTTTACCCGCAGCCAGGATTTGTCCCCGATAGAGGGGAGAGTTTAAAACAAATCCGGGTTTGGGATTTCCTTGCTGGTCATATCGCCAGTCGTAAAAAACCTGTTTGCCGAAACCTTCCCGGGTGGTAGCTTTCAAAAAGCGGGCCGGAATAATCTGGTCCGTATCCACATTTTCTATGGGGAGGGGTACGACGGTCGATGTAAGAGTTGTAAATGGATCGATCATATTTATCGGATTACTGAGTGGAATACTGTTTAAGGTTTAAAGTTTAGGGTTTAGGGAATAGGGGTTGACGGTTACGATTTCGTTCATATCAGGTTTCAGGAATACCGA
>CAJKZL010000623.1 GCA_905204385.1 uncultured Odoribacter sp.
TCTGTCCGGGCGGCTTCGTCGAGATAGTGTTTATAATCGATAGTTGCTCCCAATGTTTTTAACGTAAGGAGGGTGTGAAGCCAATTCCCTTTATTAAACCGGTCTTTTTGCCGGACGGCATAAGCGGTTTCCAAATCCGACAACAGGCCTTCGATGGCCGATTGTTTATCGAACCCTGTTTCATAGCCTTCTGCCGCAGTTGCAAGCAGAGCTTCGGCAACATGGCAGGAAATCCATGAAACGGAGGATTGCCGGCCCCACCAGCCCCATAACCCGGCGGCATTCTGATTTTGGACGAGACGATCGGTGAGTTTTTTTATTTTTTGCTCTTCCCGGAAAGGACGGCCAAGCAAACGATAGATTTTCTTTTTGGCGATTAAGGCTTTGAGTTTCGACGCCATCTGTTCGTTGCAGAGATAAGGATAAAGTCCGATTTTCTCAATCTCGCGCAGAAAGATTTCGTTGGCGGTCGTTTCGGCATGTACGGTGATTTTGTCTCCCTGGGGATTGAAATGGTAGGTATAAAGGGAATCCCGGTTAAATATTTCAAAAATGCCCAGGTGTTGTGGGCATCCTGCCGGGTACACCGGAATAGTCCGTGTTTCGCCGTCGAAGAAACCGTCTGTTTTTTCCAGGCTGAAAGTCAGGGTCAGACTGTCTGCTGTCAGGACTTCGACAGGCAGGCTATCCACGTGGGAGGCGGCGAAAACAACCGTCTTTTGCAGACTGTCGCCGTCAATAATAGCGGTTTGTCGTACGGTGAGGGTATCGTCCAGGTAATTATTCATTCTGCCGATGGCCTGGAAACGGTCTCCCCGTATGGCAAACGAAGGAAGCGATAAATGCGAGGCAAGGGCTTTAAAGGATTTGACGGAAGTGCAGGCATAGCCCGTTCTTTTCCGGTCGGCTACGGCTATAAATTGGGCCTGCCAGTTAGTGATGTCGTCCGGGTAAGTGATTTCGAAAGGTGCCTTGCCCGTCTTGTCGGTTTGCAATGACGGTTGCCAGAAGGCATCGTCCCTGAAATGGCGGCGCAGGGGAGTACCGGGCTTTTCCTGGCCGTCCGGAAGTGCCGTGGTAAGGAGAATAACACCGCTTTGTCCTGCCGGGCCGTATAATTCCGTTGAACGGGGAGGAGATATTTTTTTACAGGAAGTGATGAGAGCCCCGTCAATGCTTTCCAGGCTTCCGGCATAGGGCAGGCCGTTGAGAATCACCAGCGGAAGGTGTTCCTGTTTTTCGGACTGTCGGATAGGGGCCGATTCTGTCTTTCGGGAAGCGGAATACCATGCAGCGGAGCCCGTCATAGACATTTTACGATTTGTGTGGTATCCGGTCACCATGACTTCTTCCAACACCGTATTGTCGTTTTCTAGGAAGACATGGTAAAGGGAGCCATTTCCCAAGGGCAATTCCTGTGTTTTACATCCGATGAAAGCGAAAAGGAGGCTACCGCCCGATGGTGCAGCCATCGAGAAGCAGCCGTTAATATCCGTGCAAGTTCCCCACTGCGTTCCTTTTATGGTGACGCTTACACCGGGGAGAGGCGCTCCGTCGAATGCGTCGCATACTTTACCGCTGATGTGATTGGTAAACTTTTCCGAAAGTGAACCGGACCGGCTCCCTGCAAGGTTCGGCCGGGGGATAGTGTCGTGTCGGTACAATACTTGGCTTGCCAAAAAATGCCCGATCCACCGGCTGTAATCGTCTCCCCGGGTCCGTTGGATGGTGGGCAACGACTGATAATTGACCCCGCCGGGTTTCAGATGTAGCTGACACCGATAGTAGCTGTCGTCAGGGAAAAGTGCGACTAATTGAAGTTCACCGGCTTTTAATTGCCGGAATTCGCGTATTTTGCCCGAGTAGATTTCCCTTACGGTTTTATCCGCATCCAGCAATAAAAAGAGATATGGTGAGAGGGAATCCGCCTGTTTTCCGATGTTGAGCTGCAATTGATAGGAGATTGCCGGTTCTCCCGGTTTTGTCGTTGTGTTGAAATCGGTGAAATGGATACCGCTGTTTTGAAGATATTCTTTCAGCCGGTTGTCCCGCATCTTTTCGATATCCTCCGGTTTAAGTACGTGGGCCCCCAGAGCGGGTTCCGGAGTGAAAGGGCGTAGTGTGGGGGCCGGTAAAAGGGCCGTAGGTTGTTTTAATTTCAGATAGCCCGGCCTGAACGTATAGTTATAGCCGCATTCCGGAACGAACCGGTGAAGCTGCTGCCTCCCCAGGTAAAAGTCGGTCGTGTCTAATCCGGGGAAGGGGCCTGTTAAAAGGGTTTCATCGGCGATATAACTCCGGCGGTGAAGGAATGACTGCGGAGGATTCAGGTAGTACAGCAGATTCCCCGATTGGAGGAAAGCCGGTTTTTCC
>CAJKZL010000624.1 GCA_905204385.1 uncultured Odoribacter sp.
CACCGGATTCCGGGGCGGATTTATCCCTATTATCTGTTGGCGAAACTTTATGCGGAGCCAAAATATCGGCAACCTGAAAAATTAAAATATGTTGCTGAAATAGTGTTGACGAAAGAACCGAAAGTGCAGTCTACGGCAGTCAGAGAAATGAGAGAAGAAGTAAAGAAATTATTGAAATAAAAGAACCAATAAATATGAAGAAACACGATTGTATATGGTTACTGTTATGTTTGGCATTAGGAGCAAACACCTCTTGCTCTGGCAAGAAAAATAGTGCTGATGAACAGGAGAAAGGAGTGACTACCGTTCTTCCTGACACAAAGAATGAAGTTACTACCCAAATTCTGAAGAAGCGGAATTTTGACCATGAACTGGTAAGCAACGGAAAGGTGAATGCCCGCAGTAAAGCCGATTTGCGCTTTGAAACGGGCGAAGTCATTGCCCGTATTTATGTGAAGAATGGCGACCGTGTACATAAAGGGCAGAAACTGGCGGAATTGGACAGATTTCGTCTGGAGCAGAAACTGTCCCAGGCGGAAGACGCTCTGTTGAAAGCTGAGCTAGAATTGAAAGATGTACTCATCGGGCAGGGATATACGCCGGAAGATTTCAGCTAGGTTCCTGTGGAGACAATGAAGATTGCGAAAGTGAAGAGCGGTTACGAGCAGTCGAAATCCCAGTACGAACTGGCAAAAAGGGAGACGGAGCATGCGACGCTTGCCGCGCCTTTTGACGGGGTGGTGGCTAATCTTTTTTCAAAGCCTTATAATCCGGCCAATACCTCGGAAGTATTCTGTACTATTCTTGATACCAAAGGAATGGAAGCTGAATTTACCGTATTGGAGAATGAACTTGCCTTTATTAAAAAAGGTGATAAGGTGACGGTCATTCCTTATGCCGGGGGAAGCTCGTTTGAGGGTAGGGTATCTGAAGTCAATCCGTTGGTGGATACCAATGGAATGGTGAAGGTGAAGGCTGACGTAAACGGTGAAGGCAGGCTGTTCAGCGGTATGAATGTGAGGGTCAGTGTCAGGCGGAATCTGGGTGAACAGTTGGTGATTCCCAAGACGGCTGTGGTACTGCGCTCCGGCAAGCAGGTGGTGTTCACATTGAAAGAAGGCAAGGCTATGTGGAACTATGTGCATACGGGACTGGAGAACGCAACGGAATACATCGTTTCTGATAAATCCCGGAAAGGTGTTGAAGACGGTTTATTGGAAGGAGACACGGTTATTGTGACCGGAAACCTGAATCTGGCGCATGAAGCGGAAGTAAATGTAAGATAATCAAAAAGGCACGGATTACACGGATTTCACGGTTTTAGAATTGTGATAGCATAAAGCAACAGCGTAATCCGTGTAATCCGTGACTAAAACTAAAGTAAGCATGATAAAATTTTTAATCCGGCGTCCTATCGCCGTATTGATGGCGTTCACCGCCTGTTTTATAATCGGTCTGGTGACTTATTCCACACTGTCGGTATCGCTGCTTCCGAATATCGCCATTCCGGAGATTACCGTACAAGTGTCTGCCGCGAATACATCCGCCCGCGAACTGGAAAACACGATTGTGAAACCTTTGCGCAGCCAACTGATTCAAGTTTCCACTTTGAAAGACATTCATAGCGAATCAAGGGACGGGGCGGGCATCATCCGCCTGTCTTTTGAGTTCGGCACTAATACGGACCTTGCTTTTATCGAGGTCAATGAGAAGATAGACGCTGCGATGAACTATCACCCCAAGGAAACGGAACGTCCGAAAGTAATCAAGGCGAGCGCAACGGATATTCCCGTGTTCTACCTGAATCTGACTTTGAAGAATGACAGTGCTTATAGTACTGCTACCACGGGACAGCAATCCTTTCTTGACTTGTGTGAATTTGCCGAATCGGTTATCAAGCGCCGGATAGAGCAGCTTGAAGAAGTGGCTATGGTGGACGTGACCGGACTGGTGGAACGTCAGGTACAGATTGTGCCCGATGAGGACAAGCTTGCCATGATGGGACTTGCCATCGAGGATATTGAGTCCGCCCTGTCGTCCAACAATGTAGAACCGGGCAGTATGACGGTACGTGACGGGTACTATGAATATAATATCAAATTCTCGACATTACTGCGTACGGCGGAAGATGTGGAAAATATCTATCTGCGTAAGGGCGACCGCATTGTGCAGTTAAAGGATTTCTGCAAGGTCAATATCGTGCCTGTGAAAGAGAAGGGCGTGTCCTTATCGAACGGAAAGCGTGCGGTGACACTGGCTGTCATCAAGCAGGCGGATGAGAATATGGACAAGATGAAGAACTCCTTGGTAAGGACGATGGAGCATTTTAGGCGGTTATATCCTGATATTGACTTCAATATCAGTCGCAA
>CAJKZL010000625.1 GCA_905204385.1 uncultured Odoribacter sp.
AAGGACGAGCATCGGGGTGGTAACCGGGATTCCATGATCATGAGTTTTTTTGCTTTGCCGGACACTTCTTTCCTCGCCAGAGATCAGTATTGCCGCGGCAAGGAAGCTGAGTTTGTAGTTTCGTCCAGGGAAAAGGAATATATTTGGAACTACGGAGACGGTACGTCCAAAGATACGACCGAGGGGAACGGGAAACACATTTATCCGTTGCATGGGTTTTACGATGTTCAGCTGGTGGCCGTATCGGAACACCTTTGTATGGATACCTCGGCATTCCGTAAGATCGAAGTGGTCAATGATGCTCCGAAAGCGGCCTTTACCTTGGATAAGCATGTAGAGTGCGGTCCGGGGGTGAATGTCGATATAACGCTGGACGAAGAAGCGTATGCTGATCCGAATTTGCATTTTCACTGGGATTTTGGAAACGGAAATTTTTCCGATCAGCTCCGGCCGTCTCTTCCTCAGCTTTACACGGCCGGGACCTGGGACACTACTTATGCCATAGCTTTTAAGGTTTATAACATTTGCAATTCCACGGATTCGGTAGACCATTTGCTGGTGAAGTCTTTGCCGGTAGCAGGATTGGAGTTTCAGCATAAATGGAATTGTTCGCCCTTAACCCTTCAGGTGAAGAATACCTCTACCGGAGATGACAATCGTTACACCTGGTATATGGGAGACGGAACAGTGGAAGACGATGTGTATCAACCCCGGGAGCATTTGTATGTATCCGATGAGGGAACCAAAGTGTTCGATGTGTCGCTGGTGGCCCGGAATACCTGCGGAGAAGACAGTATTTCTAAACCATTGACGGTGTTGGCGCAAACATTGCAGGCGTTTTTCGATACTCCGAAAACGGATCTTTGCGTAGGAGAGGAAATTTGTTTCACCAACCATACCACCGATTCGGTCCTTTATGTCAAGTATAAATATTGGGATTTCGGGGACGAGACGAGGGATACGACCTGGAATGCCTGTCATCGTTACCAGGCTCCCGGTGATTACAAAGTGTTGCTATATGTGGATAATGGATGCGGTTTCGACACCATCAGCGATCGGTTGCAGGTGAAGGCTTTGCCTCAGCTGAAACTGGAAAGTGAAGAAGCTGTTTGTGACCGGGATACTTTTCATTTCGATTTTCAATCGGATCAGAAACTACAGTGGTGGCAATGGTCGGTTGGAGATAAAGTATTATCTTTGGAGCGGCAGCCGGAGCATGTTTTTACTGCTCCGGGAGAATATCAGGTGCGGCTGGAGGTGATTTCGGACAACATTGCTCTTTGTAAAGCCAGTGCGGAGAAAACAGTGACGGTACATCCCCGTCCTGTCCTGTCTTTTGCACCCCGGGATACTTTGGTTTGTCCTCCCTGGTTGTATGTTCCTCAGGTGAGTGGGGAAGCCTTCACTTTGATGTGGGATTATGGAGATGGGAGTGAATTGACCTCTTCGGCAGAGCATTGGTATGAGAATGAAACGGATAGCGTCTTACATCATCGGGTGGTTTTGCATGCTGTCAGCGACAAGGGATGTCCGGAAGATTTTGCTGGAAATATAGCCGTTGCTAATTTGCCGGTGGCTGAAATTCGGAAAGAGGTTATACAGGGACGTCCGCAACAGGTAACCTTACTGAATCTCTCCAGGGATTATACGGATTGTGTATGGTATCTTCCTCCGGACCGGGTAGAGCATACTTTTGACAACCGTTATTTGGAGTTCAGGGAAAATGGTACGCACCGATTTTCATTGGTGGCTTACAATCGATATGGATGTAAGGATTCGGTATCGTTGGAGCATGAGGTTTTGTTGAAAGGCTTGTATTTCCCGAATACCTTTATCCCGCACAGCCAGCAGGAGAAGGTAAGTCGCTTCAATGGGATAGGAATGGGATTGATACGGTATAAACTGGAAATATTCGATCAATACTATAATAAAATATGGGAAACCCGGGCGTTGAGGAATGGGAAGCCCAGTGAAGGTTGGGATGGCTGCAATGTAAAAGGTGAACGGATGCCGCAAGGAGTTTATATTTGGCGCGCTGAGGCAATTTTTAAAGATGCCGACGTTTGGAACGGAAAGAACAATGGATCGGGAATACCCCAGACTATGCAGGGGACGGTGCTGTTGTTGAGAGAATGAAAAGGGGGATTAAAGATGATAGTTTATAGATTATAGATTATAGATTTAAGATGGATTATTTTAAGGAAGTAAATCTGGCGGTCACGGTGTGTGACAAAGAGGGCAAAATCATAGAAATGAACGATAAGTCCCGGAAAACTTTTCTGAAACCGGGACAGGAAGAATTAATCGGTAAGAATGTGCTGGATTGCCATCCGGAGCCGGCTCATTCCCTGCTGGCCGATATGTTGCA
>CAJKZL010000626.1 GCA_905204385.1 uncultured Odoribacter sp.
GGGAAAATACAACCCGGGTGCTGCCGCCGGAATTTGCCGACGGGACTTATTTTTTCGAAGCGGGGGAATTATGCTACAAGAATGAAGGCAGGATGCAAAATTCACATACCAAGCTTTTTGTCGAGAAGGCTTTGAAGGAAAAAAACGTACAACGCATCGAGAAGTGTATACCGTCGAAAATATGGATAGAAATGACGGCAATTCCGGTCATCGCTCAAGACGGCACCGTGGAAGGAGTGGTGCTGAAAATAGAGGATATCACCGAGCGGGTGTCACTCCGAAAGGAATCGGAGAAACTCTATAATCAGATGAGAACCATAGTGAACGCTTTGCCCGTAGGCGTAGAAATATATTCGCCGGAAGGACAACTGCAATTTCTGAATGATATTGAATACGGAATTTTCGGTTTAAACAAGAAAACTTTCGATGCAGGCAAGCTGATGATCGAAGATAATCCCAACCTTCCCGACCAGGTAAAAGAAGATGTTGCCAATGGCCGCGATACTTATGCTTTGTTTCCTTATCGTTTCAGCGAAGTAAAAGGAAAAAATTACTACCAGACTTGCGAAGAAGGCGTTATCTATATAGAATGTACGGGTAGACCGGTGAGGGGAGCTTCGGGACAGATGGAAAATTATGTTTTTATCGTCCGTGATGTGACTCAGGAAAAGCGCATCAACGATGAACTCCGTCAAAGTAAGCATAAGACGGAACTGGCAATGAAAGCTGCAGATATTATGCTCTGGGAGTTTGACGTACGCAAGCAATTATTCACTTGCGAAAATGAACCCTTGAACGGCTTCGATAGCACCCTACCGCTTTCCGGAGCCGATTATGCCGCTTCGCGCCATCCTGATGAAGAAAACAAAGCCAACAATATTTTTCAAAGAATGTGTAGCGGCGAAGACTGGACGTTTAAATTCGATTCCCGGGTGAAACTTCCCGGCTACGAAGGCTGGCAATATTGCACCGTCGACGGTTCACCCTATGAAAAAGATGCCGACGGCAAAGTAACGAAATATATCGGTACCCGCAAGAATACCACCGAATTGCAGAAGAAAAAACAGTTGCAGGAAACCATTTTGAACAGCATTCCTGTTTCCATTCATATCAAGGATGTAGCGGATAATTTCCGGTATATTTTCTGCAATGACGAAAGCAAACGTTTATTCGGTACGAGTGAAGACTCGACAACCTATGATGTGATGGATGCCGACTAGGTAGCCCGCATCGAAAAAACGGATAAGGAAGTCTTTGCCACAGGCAACCCCTATTTCGGACTGGAGCATATCGAATTGAGAGACGGACGCGTGTACGACACCCTGGTGCGTAAAAGCATTATTTTCGACAATAATAAACGCTTGTTGCTCAACGTCCGTTGGGATCAAAGCCTGCAAAACGACCTCGAACGCCGTGCCAAAGTGCTGGACATTTCCCTGGAAGCCATGAACGCCTATATGTGGTGTTACGAACCGGACAAGGATAAAATCAGCTTTGGCGAAGGTTCCGATAAGATCGGACAGGATGTATCCCAGTATAACACACTGGAGAAATTTATGCGCTTTATACACCCTGACGAAAAGCCGCTTTTCGGAAAGTCGATCCGGCAACTGTTACGTCATGAAACCGAGCAATGGAATGTGGAATACCGGGCGGACCTGAATCAGGACGGCATTTACGAATGGTGGCAGACAAGGGGCATGATGGAAACCACCGTGCGCGACGACATTCCGTTTACCTATATTTTCGGCATGACATTAAACATCGACGAGCACAAACAAACGGAACTGACCCTGTTGAAAAACCGGGAGGAACTCAATCTCCTTATCCGCCAGAATGAGATGATCCTGAACAACACCAATTCCGGTCTGGCTTATATCACGACGGATTATGTCGTGCAATGGGAGAATGTTTCTATTTGCTCGGCCAGCCTGTCGTATGAAGCTTACAAGAAGGGAGAATTTTGCTATCTCAGTGCCCACGGGCGTACGGCTCCTTGTGAGGATTGTGTGATGAATCGGGCCTTGCAGTCGCATCAGATGGAACAGGTGAAGTTTACCTTCGCCAACGGCAACACTGTCGAGGTATTCGCCACCCCTGTCTTCCGTGCAGATTCGTCTATGGATGGAATTGTAATCCGGGTGGATGATGTGACCGAACGCGAGCGGATGATCAAGGAACTGCGAAATGCGAAAGCCCTGGCCGAACAGTCCGATAAACTCAAATCTGCTTTTCTGGCCAATATGAGCCACGAAATCCGTACGCCTCTCAATGCCATTGTCGGATTCTCCAGTCTCCTGGCTGAAACCCTTTCAGCCGAGGATAAGGAAGAGTATTTGAAAATTATCCGTATCAATAATGAA
>CAJKZL010000627.1 GCA_905204385.1 uncultured Odoribacter sp.
GTGAGGTAATGGCCATTGGCCGCACTTTTGAGGAAGCGATTCAGAAGGGCTTGCGAATGATCGGACAGGGGATGCATGGTTTTGTGGAAAACAAGGAACTCGTTATCCCCGACATCGACAAAGCACTGCACGAACCGACCGATAAGCGTATCTTTGTCATCTCGAAGGCTTTCCGTGCCGGATATACCATCGATCAGGTGCACGAACTGACTAAGATCGACAAGTGGTTCCTCCAGAAATTGATGAATATCATGAATACTTCTGAGGAACTCCATCAGTGGGGGAACAATCACAAGCAGATAGCCGACTTGCCTGCCGACCTGCTCAAGCAAGCCAAGCGTCAGGGATTCTCCGATTTCCAGATTGCACGTGCCATCGGCTACGAAGGCGATATGGAAGACGGCAGCCTCGCCTTGGGGTTGGAAGGCGGACATCACCGGAAAAGAATTCTTCATGCCGGCGGTGACGCAACAGGACGTATGGTGACCAGTTTTATGATCAGCAAAGTCATCAATAATCCGAAGATAGATATTTTCGAAAATCATTCCGTGATCGGTATCCTTCAGGAAAATCAGGAATGTTACGGCGTACGGGCCTGGAATTTAGTGACAGAAAGCGAAGAACTGTTTTATGCCGACAACACCTTCCTCACTTTAGGAGGCACTTCGGCTATTTACAAACGGACCACCAATCCGCATACCACGATCGGAGACGGACTTGCTCTGGCTTTTAATGCAGGTTGTGAAATCGCCGATATGGAATTCATTCAATTTCATCCTTCGGCCATCTATACCGAATCGGAAGAGGCATTTCTAATCAGTGAGGCAGTCCGGGGTGAAGGGGCTTATCTGATCGATCAAAACGGAGAACGCTTTATGCCGGCGATTCACGACTTGGCCGAACTGGCCCCCCGGGATATCGTCGCTCAATCTATTTACCGCCAGATGCTGAAATACGATCAGGAGTACGTCTGGTTGTCCCTCAAACACCTCGATCCTCAGGTGGTGAAACACCGCTTTCCGAATATTTATGAAAAATGCCAGGAATTGGGTATCGATATGTGCGACCGGATCCCCGTAGCACCGGCAGCACATTATATGGTAGGGGGAGTGAGGACGGACACCCATGGACAGACCAACATCAAACGTCTGTTTATCTGCGGCGAACTGGCCTCTTCGGGAATCATGGGAGCCAATCGGCTCGCCTCCAACTCGTTGATCGAATGTCTGGTATTCGGGAAACGGGCCATCGAGGCTTCGCGGAAAAATCTGAAAACCTCTCCTACCCAGGTATTCAAACCGATCTATCATTGCAATGACAATTATGCTGCGCTTTATGTCCATCTGAAAAAAGAGATTTCGCGGATAATGACCGATTATGCCGGCATCATCCGGAATGCAGAAAAACTGAAACAGGGATTGAACGAATTGGAAAGTCTGGAAGACAATCTGCCCCGGGAAATAAACGAATATAATACCCTGATTTGCCGTAACCTGATCACAGTTGCCAGGTTGATTATCTGTTCTGCCCTTTACCGTCAGGAAAGCCGTGGAGGACATTTCCGGGAAGATTATCCTTGTAGCGATGCTTCCTATCTTTTCCATATCGTACAACAGAAAGAAAAAGACCTCCGTACCCTACCTGTCAATACTAAAAAGTCTTTAAACTGAAAATCACTATAAAACCAGCTCCGGGAGAAGATATAGATGAACTTTTAAATGACAATCCATCTCTATCATTAAATGGATTCCATTCGGACGCATCATATGATTTTCTCACAGATCGATTCGAGCCATCGGGACAAACAATTAGTGTCACACCTCATGGAGAATGGAAAATAGAGAATAACGCTCTGACAGGCAAAGAAGTCATATTAATACCCGAAAAAATAGAATCTGACAATCACTATATAAATATAGATATAAACGGTAAAAGCTATAGTTGTCCATTTCCTGATAATTTTCAATTAGCCAGTGAAAAAAATTGTTCTATAGCCATTATTTATAAATCATCCGAAGGTATCCAAATCAACAATTTCGATCATAGCATTACAGACTGGACAGAAGGGGCTTCCGGTGAAACGACAGCCCAGGAAACATCAGGCGTAATTCATCTCTCAGCTCTAAAATTCAGTAAAAGTAACGTTTATAAGGCAATTAATGAAGGAACTCAGGTAGCTGAAATATGTAAAGAGTATCTTTTAGCTGATAACATCGACGCACAAGCCATTGTCGTCTATCCCGTCCTAAACGGAGCAACAGATCTGAATAACGGAACAGTAATTTGTTTACTTGACGAACCAGCATCCATTCATGGATGTAAAGTCTCTTGGAACAAAGTTAAAAACGCATTATACAACACGC
>CAJKZL010000628.1 GCA_905204385.1 uncultured Odoribacter sp.
CAAAACGGGTTCCCATCTGTACAGCCTCTGCACCCAGCATAAAAGCCGCCGCAATCCCACGGCCATCTGCGATTCCACCTGCCGCGATCACCGGGATCTTTACCGCATCCACAACCTGTGGTACCAGCGCCATGGTAGTTGTCTCACCGATATGTCCGCCGGATTCGGTTCCCTCAGCAACGACAGCATCAGCGCCGCCGCGCTCCATAAGCTTCGCAAGAGCCACAGAAGCAACGACCGGGATTACGATGATTCCTGCTTCCTTCCACATCTTCATGTACTTTGCAGGATTTCCGGCTCCTGTCGTAACGACCTTCACGCCCTCTTCAACAACCACCTTCGCCACATCATCCGCATACGGGCTCATTAACATGACATTAACGCCAAACGGCTTCTTTGCCAGTGCTTTCGCCTTACGGATCTCTTCACGGACAACCTCTCCCGGCGCGTTTGCGCCGCCGATGAGGCCAAGACCTCCTGCCTCGGAAACAGCGGCAGCAAGATGATGCTCAGCGACCCAGGCCATACCGCCCTGAATGATCGGATATTCGATTCCCAGCATTTCTGTAATTCTTGTCTTCATTTTTATTGCTCTCACTTCCTGAAATCTATCTGTCGGGTATTGCCCGGAATTATCTTTATATCAGTAAAACGCGTCATAGACGCGTTTTGACTCTGGTTTATTCGGATACCTATCTGAGATTGAGTTCAAATATTCAATTCTTAAGGACGAATGAGTGACTTTTTAGATACTCCCGTTTTAGTTAGAGTTTTATATTTTTATTCAACGTATAAAACTAATCCTTTCAGATATTCCCCTTCCGGATGATAGATGTTTACCGGATGATCGGCCGGTTGCGTCAGTTGATGCAGGATACGGACGCTACGTCCGGATTGTGCAGCGGCACTGAATACGGCCAGGCGGAAATTCTCTTTACTGACAACCTGCGAACAGGAGAAAGTAAATAAAATACCTCCCGGTTTAATCTTTTCAAAAGCGATCGCGTTCAGTTTACGGTATCCTTGCAAAGCATTGCGGAGCACGTTCTTATGCTTGGCAAAGGCTGGCGGGTCCAGAATGATCAGATCGTAATTACTTCCCATCTTTTCCAGATATTTGAAGGCATCTTCGGCAAAAGCCTTATGTCGCAGGTCGCCAGGGAAGTTCAATTCCACATTTTTATTTGTCAGTGAAATCGCTTTGGCCGAACTGTCTACCGAATGAACCACTTCGGCACCGCCACGCATCGCATAGAACGAAAATCCTCCGGTGTAGCAAAACATGTTCAGCACCGAATGACCTTTGGCATACCGTTCCAGCAAAGAACGGTTTTCGCGCTGGTCCACAAAGAAACCGGTCTTTTGGCCTTTCTGCCAGTCTACACAGAATTTCAGTCCGTTTTCTGTTGCAATATCCTCTACTTCTCCGCCATATAGGTAACCGTCCTCACTGCCGAGATTGGCCTTATAGGGCAGAGTCGCTTCCGATTTATAATAAATGTTCTGTAAAGTATCTCCCAGTACCGTTTTTAACGCTTCGGCAATTTCGTGGCGGGCATAATGCATACCGACCGAATGCGCCTGCATAACAGCCGTATGGGCATACATGTCGATAACGAGTCCCGGAAGATTATCTCCTTCCCCATGAATCAGGCGAAAAGTATTATTGTTTTCCACACCTGCCAGTCCCAGTTCGCGGCGAATAGCATAAGCCACGCGGATACGTTCTACCCAGAAATCCGCATCGATCGTAATCGGTTTGAACGATAAGATACGTACGGCAATGCTGCCTATCTGATAATGGCCGATAGCCAGAAAACGCTGGTTCGTTCCGTACACCTCTACCAGGTCGCCCTCTTCAGGATTCCCTTCAATGCTTTGGATAGCTCCGGAGAATACCCACGGATGGAAGCGCAACAACGATTCTTCCTTTTTCGGTTTGAGAAAGATTTTACAATAGTTCATTCTTATTTATCTTGATTCAATTGGTTGTAAATTTTCAGACAAGCCCAAGCGTCCAGGGCTGCATATTTCTTTTGTTGTTCGGTCAGCACATCGGCTTCCCAGTTGCTCAGGCGCTGGCCTTTCGATATTTTCTTATCGAAAAGGATTGCATAAATCTTTTGCAAGCTGGCATCCTCAATACCGAATTGTCCCACATAATTCTGCAAATCCAGAAAGTTCGCCGGTTTGATATCCGTCCGCTTCCGCATGGCACCGAAATCGTCACGCAGGGATAACCCGATTTTTAATATTTTATCGTTAACCAGAAAATCTTCAAGCGATTGCGGAATACCGATTCTGTTCAACCGGAACAGGAAGCAAGCCTCGTCTGTCGAAATCTGCATCAACGAAATCTT
>CAJKZL010000629.1 GCA_905204385.1 uncultured Odoribacter sp.
CGATTGATCATACGTCCCCACATATCAGGATCAATAGCCCGGTATAGATTCAGGCTTTCCCGGGCTTCCGATATGAATGGACTGGCTACCCTTTGCTTTTCCAAAGGCACTCCTGCCTGATAATAAAGATCGTAAAGATGGTTATAAGCCCAATTAAATTTTCCATTGGCAATCCATATATCCCTCGTCAACCAATCGTATATCGGATAAGCATTGTAAACACCGGTATCCAACCTTCTCACCCATTTCAATCCTTTGAAATGATAAGCGTCTCTCCCATTCAGGACACGCCAGCGAGTCAGACTTTCCTGGGTTCGGATTCCCACCAGGCAACAAGTCCGTTTGGCTTTTTTGTACCGATGTAACCAACGGGCAAAACTACGCTGAAAATCATAGTCCCACATCCGTCTGGAAAAAAAAGGAAAATCCTTACGTGTATAAGCCCCCTCAGGTATGGATCTCACCCAACAATCTTTCTTTTCTTCATCCCAGGGACGCCAAAACTTTTGAAACATGGAAGTACAGGTCGATACCTTGAAAGGTACACATACCCGATATACTTCGAAAATATCGCTATTCGACGCCAAAACTTCATCTACATAACGAATCGTTTCTCCGTATTGTATTTCATAATCTAAATGAAAAACACCGATTTTACGCCCCGGACAATGTTTCCGGATATAATCGGTACATAATTGTAATAATACACCACTATCCTTACCACCTGAGAAAGACACATATATATTATCGAAATGTCCGAATATTTTTTCTAATCGTATTTGTGCCTGTTCATATACATTCAGAGGGTTTCTTGTTGTCGGTGTTCCATTTTTGCATATAATTTCCATGGCCTGATTATAGAAAAGCCATTCGCTGCAAACACAGATAAATGGCGAGAGTGAGTAACAGATTGCAATTTATATTGTCCGGCATAATGACGAATGACCTCCCGCAATAAAGCTGCCAATAGGTCCGGATCGTCTTTATCGATGTAATAATTATTGATTACAGCATATTTGTCTTTTATTTCTACCGGCATAAAACCAACAACACGCTCTTCCTCGATAGCTATAAACCAAATATGATGCATAGAGGTTTTAAATGGATAATTATTATTTTCCCGGAGAATACAAGGTTTCATAACCAAAGGTGCAACAAGACGATATAACCGCTCCGTCGTACCTCCTAATTTTTCTATTTCCATAAATTAAAATTTATCGTTACGATAAATAACACCACTAAAACTCCAGCTCTATCACCATGATTACGCTTTACAAGATTCGATATTAATTTTTCAGGATCAATACCGAGTAAAATTTATATTAAACCAGCAAAACCGATTTTTCACAAAATTATAAAATAGCAGTACAATTTCAAAAAAAATGAGAAGTACTATTGATAAAATTTGAATTGTAGTGTATAGAGGAAGTAATGATCCGATAGGATTTCAAGGAGTACTCGTCCTGTAGGTGACAATCTTTTTATACCGATTTGCTTATATAGCCGGAAAAATAATCATTTCAACAACATATACTATTCCCAAAACAATGAAAGAAGCATTCCAAACCACAAAATAATCCTTTTTTAATTACAGAAATCACAGAGGCAGGGTTGAATTTCCTTCCTTTTGCAATCTCTGTAACTACAAAAAATATTTTCTATCCTCTCTGACGTACCACTTCAAAAAGCAACACTGCTGCTGCAGCGGAAACATTCAGGGATTCGATCTGACCTTTTTGTGGGATTTTAATACAATCGGTCGCAATATTGATCAACTCCTCATCGATCCCCTTATCTTCCGATCCCATAATAATTGCTGTAGGCAAAGTCAGGTCTGCACCAGTATAAAACTTTTCTGCTTTCTCGGTAGCAGCATATACCCGAATGCCCCGTTGGAATTTCAATTCGCGGACCACTCTCTTTAAATTCAATACCCGGCACACCGGCACATGATATAAAGCACCGGCAGAGGTCTTCAAAGCATCTGAAGAAATTTTAGCCGAATTTTTATTGGGAATGATCACCACATCCACTCCGGCACATTCTGCACTCCGGACAATCGCTCCGAAATTACGGACATCGGTTACCCGGTCCAGGATCAATACAAAAGGTACCCGTCCCGCCGCTTCGACGCCATCCAACACTTCTGTCAGATCCTGATAGGGAACAGGTGATATTTCAGCCAGTACCCCCTGATGATTCCGATCGGCGAAAGGCTTAAAAACATCTTCCGGCACATACTGGAAAGGAATATTCCGTTCCCGGATCAAACTGAACAACTGCTGAAACAACTCGCCTCGTACGCCCTGTTTCAACATCACCTTATCTATCTCCTTTTCCTGCTGAATCGCTTCAATCA
>CAJKZL010000630.1 GCA_905204385.1 uncultured Odoribacter sp.
CGGGTTAGATGAAGTGGTGGTGACCGGCATGTTGAACCGTAAAAAGGAAGGGTTTACCGGATCGGCGACGAAAGTGACCGGTGAGGAGATTAAACGGATGACTTCCGGAAATGTATTGCGGGCTATCGAGATGCTGGATCCTGGTTTCCGGATGAATGTCAGCTATATAGCGGGATCGGATCCAAGTGCGGATCCTGACTTTGAAATGCGCGGGCAGTCGAATATGGGAGACTATTCATCTGAAGAAACGGTGATCATGCGCGGGGATATCGATACCCGGCCCAATCAGCCTCTGTTTGTGCTGGATGGTATTATCGGGGTCGGAGTGACTAAGATCATTGACCTTGATCCGGAGCAGATCGAAAGTATCACTTTGCTGAAAGATGCTGCCGCTATGGTGATCTATGGATCGAGGGCTTCCAACGGGGTGGTGGTGGTAGAAACCAAAGCGCCGGAACGGGGACGTTTACGGGTGACCTACTCCGGAAATTATAAAATACAAACCCCCGATTTGTCTGTTTATCATTTGCTGAATGCTGCCGATAAGCTGGAACTGGAGAAACGCGCCGGATTTTACGACGAAGCAGTAAGGCCTGCCTATGAGAATAGCGGCTTGGTAAACTCTTATGCTGAAAAATTGCTGGAAGTAAAACGCGGAGTGGACAGTTATTGGCTGAAACTTCCGGTGCATACGGCTTTTGCTCACCGACACGGGGTGAATCTGGAAGGCGGGGATAATACTTTGCGTTATAAGATTTATGCCGGTATCAATGTCAGCCCCGGTATTATGAAAGAGACTTCGGTGAATACAAAATCAGCCAGCATCGATGTGCGTTATCGTTATCAGAAGCTGTTAATCTCGAATCAGATCATGGTGGATTATACCACCAGCGACCGGACTTCTTCGTATGGAAGTTTTTCAGATTATGGCAGGGTTAATTCTTATTACCGGATTTATGATGATTACGGAAGGATTCAGCGGGTGTTGGATGATCATACCTACCAGACGCCTGCCGGAGTAAAATATATCGGAGGGTATAATGTAGCCACCCTGAATCCTTTGTACAATACGCTTTATAATTATAAAGATCAGAGTAAGGCTTTTGAAGTCAGGGATGTATTTAAAGTCGAATACAATCCGGTTGAAAATGTCCGTTTGTCTGCCGATTTCAATATCAGTAAGCTCGGATCGGATGTGGATATTTTTAAACCTTCCAATCATACCAGCTTCGAGGGGAAGGCGCTCAATGAAAAAGGATCGTATGAGTGGCATAATACCAATACAATCAATTACAATGTCAGCTTTACGGCGAGCTATAACAAGGTGTTCGATAATACCCATTTGCTTTCGGTTTTTGCCCGTTATGATATCGATGAACGGTATAATCATTATGTGACAACCAGGGTTTCCGGTTTCCCGAATGATTTGATGGACGAGGTTTATCTGGGTGTGAAAGATCAGGGGAGAAGCGGTAGTGAAGGCAAATCCCGGTCTATCGGTTTGGTAGGGACGGTAAACTATGCTTACGATCAGCGTTATGCTGTTGATTTCAGTGTACGTGTGGACGCTTCTTCTGAATTCGGTAAAAACAACCGTTATGCTCCTTTCTGGTCAGCAGGTTTGCGTTGGAATCTGGACAAAGAAAAATGGATTAAATCTACCGGCTTGATCGATGAATTGGTGATCCGGGGAACTTATGGTATTACCGGTTCTCAAGGCTTTTCTCCCTACCAGTCTTTGCAGATGTATACCTATAGCGGGATGATGAGGTTTTATCATAGTTCGGATGTGATCGGTACCACACTGCAGTCTTTGGGAAATCCCGATCTGAAGTGGCAAAAGACCGATAGTTATAATATCGGGCTGGATTTTAATATTCTCCACCGTATTCTGAGCGGACGTTTTGAATATTATTATAAGTATACCAAGAATACATTGTTGGATTTTTCTTTGCCGCCTTCTGTCGGTTTTACGACGATCACGGACAATATGGGAAACATTTCCAACAAAGGGTATGAGGCCACTTTGAGGATTATGCCTTATAATAATCTGGAAAAGCAGATGAATTTCAATGTGGTATTGAATGGCAGCCACAACAAGAACCGTATCGAGCGGATTTCGAATGCGTTGCGGGCTAAAAACGAAGAATCGATGAATAAAGTGACCTCCCGGCCGTTACCGCGCTACGAAGAGGGATATTCGCAGAGCATTATCTGGGGGGTACCTTCTTTAGGAATCGATCCGATTTCCGGACGGGAAGTTTTCCTCAAACGGGACGGTTCGATGACCAATGAATGGGATGCCATCGATCAGGTGCCGTTAGGGGACACGGAGCCTAAATTACAGGGAACT
>CAJKZL010000631.1 GCA_905204385.1 uncultured Odoribacter sp.
AGGCATATTTTCCCATCTTAACATAATGGCATGTATCTTGGTGACATATTCCGCCACAGCCATTAATTGAGGCATAGGTCCGAAAGGATTTCCCTGATAGTCCATATCCAATCCCGCCACGATTACCCGGATCCCGCTATTAGCCAAAATCTTACATACGGACACAATATTCGCATCGAAAAACTGGGCTTCGTCGATTCCTACCACGTCCACCTCCCCGGTCAGTAAAAGAATATTACCGGAATTATCTACAGGGGTACACCGAATCGCATGCGCATCATGCGACACCACATCTTCTTCCGAATAACGGGTATCGATTTTAGGCTTAAAAATTTCTACCTTCAGCTTTGCAAACTGAGCCCGCTTCAAACGTCTTATCAATTCTTCGGTCTTACCGGAGAACATAGAACCACAGACGACTTCTATCCAACCCGCCCGATTTGCATTTTCCAGAAACATATCGCTAAAATTTAAAACGCTGCAAAAGTAGATAAATTCCGGAATAAATGCCAAAGATTTAAAAACCCGTCCTTAAATAACCTTCCCCGGGCAAAATCAACGAATCAAGGCTTCGAGAAACCGTCCTACTGCCCTTTGCAATTGCGAAGCCGTGCAGGTATAATGGTTGATTAACACCGTGAAAGCCCATTTTTCGCCCTCCCGATCAGTCAGATAACCGGCCAGACAGCGAACACCCGACATGGACCCGGTCTTAGCCATCATATTACGTTTCAGTAAAGGCGAAGCATGGCAATAACCGGCAAGCCCGCCGTCTACCCCCGCAACCGGAAGGGAAGCCAGAAACGCCCCATTCTCCTCACGGGCAATGGCCGACAGCAGATCGGTAATGATCCTCGCCGGGATAGCATTCATCGGAGAAAGCCCGCAAGCATCCTTCACAATCATCCCTTTAGCGGATATTCCCGCCCCCGCCAGCAAGTCCGGGACCTTTTGCGGCCAGTGTTCCCCCGCCGATAAATATCCCAAAGCTTCCGCAAATAAATTGACGCTGGCTTTATTGGTATGAAAGACAATCTCTTCCAGCCGGGGAGAAACCAATATACACAATTCGTTTTCCGCCGTTTCCCGGACATTTTTCCCTTCTACCGGAATCCCTTTTGCCGCCAAAGCTTTCGTCAATTCATGCACAAATGCTGCTGCCGGATCATGCAAGGCTCCTTTTACCTGAAAAGCAGTCCGGTGCGACGGAATACTGCCCTTTACACACAATACCCGGCTATAAGGCCCACCATATATCCAGGCATCATCGGTGCGAATGGCCGAAGCCTTGACCTCATTCCGGATCTCTATGCCAGGAAGTTCGGGGACAATCCCCGACAACTTAGCGGGAGTGCCGGGAGCGCCCGTCTGGAACTGCAAAATAAAAGTATTGTCCCGGTAATTAAAAGGAAGATACCGGGCCCCATAATAATTCGACACATCTTCCCACAACCAGGAACCGGGAATCGATGTCCCCGCCTGAGCACCTTCCACCTTGATTTTTCCCCGGATCGTTTTTAGCCCCTTTTGCTCGATGGCCTCGACAATAAATTTCAACCCGGGGCTGGACGGGAAATAGCGGGAATCCAAAGTAGGATCACCCGAGGCTTTCACAACCAAATCTCCCGATAAAATGCCCTGTTCTATCTCACCGGAATAACAAACGGGAGTCTTATACCGATAGTCCTTTCCTTTCTGCTGTAAAGCAAACCAGGTAGGAAATAACTTGGCCACTGAAGCCGGAGTAAGCGCCATGTCAGGCTGCCATTCGATCACAGTTTCCCCATCCGAAACCCGGCATACCGATATTCCTATTGCCGCATTCTCCAATCCTTCCGTCCGCAAAAACTGCTCCAAAGCAACAGTGCGTTGTCCCAGCCCACTGAAAAAACAGCAACAAAACCCTATACAACATAACGCCGTTTTCAGCATCAGGCATCTATGGATTTCAAAATTTTTTCCACTTCTTCTTCCGTCTCATGCAACTTGGACTTGCAAAAAGCGATCAATTCCGAAACCCGTTTCACCCTCCCACTCAATTCATCTACATCCAACTGGTTATCTTCCAATTTTGCAACAATGCTTTCTATTTCAGCCATCGCTTCCTTATAACTCATCTTTTTCTCTTCCATATCCTCTCCTTTCAACCAAGGGGACGGTTCCTTCGGTTGTTTTTTATCGATTAATCAGTCAAATCAACCAAAGGAACCGTCCCCTTGGTTGTTGCTATAACTTCGCTTCTCAGGGATCCTTTTGCCATTTCTGTCTCAACGATATCGCCGGGCTTCAGGCAGTCGGCTTCCTGAATAGCCTTGCCGTTCAGACGGGTGATGGAATATCCCCTCT
>CAJKZL010000632.1 GCA_905204385.1 uncultured Odoribacter sp.
ACCGAAGAAGTACTGCTAGCCAAAGTACGTGAACTAAACGAAGACAACGACGTGGACGGCTTTATCGTACAACTTCCCTTACCCAAGCATATCTCCGAACAGAAAGTAATCGAAACAATTGATTACCGTAAAGACGTAGACGGTTTCCATCCGATCAACGTAGGCCGTATGTCCATCGGGCTTCCGTGTTATGTATCCGCTACTCCCAACGGCATCCTCGAATTGTTGAAACGTTATAACATAGAAACTTCCGGAAAAAAGTGCGTCGTACTCGGACGCAGCAATATTGTCGGAACCCCGATGTCGGTGCTGATGTCGAGGAAAGAGGAATATGCCGATTGTACGGTTACGCTTTGCCATAGCCGTACCCGGAATATCGAGGACTTTACCCTGCAAGCGGACATCCTGATCGTCGCTTTGGGTAAACCTCATTTCGTCACTGCCGATATGGTTAAAGAAGGGGCTGTCGTGGTGGATGTCGGCATTCACCGTGTACCGTCGGATAAGACAAAGTCCGGATTCCGGCTGGTTGGAGACGTAGACTTCGAAAATGTTTCCCCCAAATGCTCTTTTATTACGCCGGTTCCGGGAGGGGTCGGCCCCATGACGATCGTATCTTTATTGCAAAATACACTGAAAGCTTGCAAAGGCTTATAAACAAGCGGAGAAGGTGGGACGATTCCCGCCTTTTCCGCTTTCTCTACACTTCGTCTTTAATCTTTCCACATCTTTCACATTTATGGTGCTGAATTATATCTGGATTTTTTTCTTCGTTATCGCTTTCGCTGTAGCGCTTTATCGTTTGTTGTTCCTGGGGGATACCGAAGTTTTCGGGGCCATCGTCAAATCTACTTTCGACACGTCGAAAACAGGATTCGAAATTTCCCTGGGATTGACGGGAGTATTGACCTTGTGGATGGGAAACAAGATAATTGGGGAAAGGGGGGGAGCCGTGCTGGCCATGTCCCGGTTGATCCATCCTTTTTTCAGGCGTCTTTTTCCCGGTTTGCCTGCCGACAATCCTGCCCAGGGCTCGATTATGATGAATCTGGCTGCCAATATGCTGGGATTGGATAATGCAGCTACGCCGATGGGGCTGAAAGCCATGCAACAAATGCAGGAGGCCAATCCCCATCCCAAATCAGCTTCGGATGCGCAAATTATGTTTTTGGTGCTGAATACTTCCGGGCTTACCATTGTGCCTGTGTCTATTATGGTTTACCGTACACAATTGGGGGCGGCCAATCCGACCGATATTTTTTTACCGATTCTCATTGCGACCTATTTTTCGACGCTCGTCGGATTGATCTCTGTCGCTTTGATTCAGCGTATACGGTTGTGGGATAAGGTGATCTTGCTCTACCTGGGAGGATTTACGGGCCTTATCGGTGGGGTGATCTGGTATTTTTCGGGCCTGAGCAAAGAGGAACTGGCCGTGGCGTCCAATCTGGCCAGCAATCTGATTCTTTTCGGCATTATGATTTCGTTCATCGGGATGGCGGCATGGAAAAAAGTGAATGTGTACGATACTTTTATCGACGGAGCGAAAGATGGATTTTCGACGGCTGTCAAAATCATTCCTTACCTGATCGCTATTCTGGTCGGGATCGGAGTATTCAGGGCTTCGGGAGCTATGGAGATTTTGATGGACGGGATTGCCGGGACGGTAACCGCCCTGGGGTTCGATGCAGATTGGGTGACGGCTTTGCCGACTGCCTTGATGAAGCCCCTGAGCGGCAGCGGTGCCCGCGGCATGATGATCGATACGATGACTACCTATGGGGCCGATTCGTTTGCCGGCCGGCTGGCTTGTACTTTTCAGGGAGCTACGGATACCACATTTTATATCATTGCGGTCTATTTCGGTGCCGTAGGAATCAGGAATACCCGTTATGCCGTTCCTTGCGGTTTGCTGGCCGACCTGGCCGGGGTGATAGCGGCAGTGGTGGTGGCCTATTTGTTTTTTGCCTGAACGGAGAGACATGGAAAAAATTGTTGTGGGAATGAGTGGAGGGCTCGATAGCTTCGTCGCCGCCCTGATGCTGAAAGAAAAAGGTTATGAGGTGGTGGGCGTCCATCTGGAATTGTGGGGCGCTGACGACCTCTCGGAAGTCGGCGATATCTGCAAAAAACTGGAGATCCCCCTGGTGCGTTGCGACGGGAAAGAGTTGTTCCGGCAGGTCGTGGTGGAGAGCTTTGTCCGGGGATATCTCGCTGCCTCTACTCCCAGTCCGTGTTGCACCTGTAATAGCTATGTGAAATGGCAATTGCTGAAAATAGTGGCGGATGAACGGATTATTCGTTTGCTGGCGGCGGGGCTTTACGTCAGAATAGC
>CAJKZL010000633.1 GCA_905204385.1 uncultured Odoribacter sp.
AAAAAATAAATGGATAAAATAAATCTGAAAGCAGTATTATTAGAGAAGTTGGGTGAAGATTCAGCAGATTTTCTGCCTATCATGGGGGACGAAAAAGAACTGCTGAACGACAACCTGCACATACCCGATACACTGCCAATATTACCGCTCCGGAATACGGTTTTATTTCCGGGAGTGATCATTCCCATCAACATCGGCCGCGAAAAATCTCTGAAGCTTATCCGGGATTCCTATCGGCAAAATG
This sequence comes from uncultured Odoribacter sp., assembly GCA_905204385.1. The sequence continues at coordinate 245 of CAJKZL010000633.1, forward strand.
CGATGATAGGCGTAATTGCCCAAAAGGATACCAATACGGAAAATCCCGGCCTGCAAGATTTGTATCAAATCGGAACCGTGGCCACCATACTGAAAATCCTGGAAATGCCGGACGGGACTACTACGGCTATTATTCAGGGTAAAAGAAGATTTTATTTGGAAGACCTGCTTTACGACGAGCCCTACCATGTAGGCAAAATCCAGATCAAAAGGGAAGAAGCCATGCCGGCAAACGATCCGGAATACAATGCGATAGCCGAATCCCTGAAAGACATGGCCGGGAAGATTGTCAAATATTCAGGCAATATCCCCAATGAAGCCGGCTTCGCCTTGAAAAACATCGAAAGCATGTTATTCCTGATCAATTTCATCTCGTCGAACACCGACGTAGATTACCAAAACAAGCAGGAATTACTGGAAATCGACGACCTAAAAACAAGGGCCATCAAATTGCTGGAAATACTCAGCAAACAAGTCAGCTTGCTGGAATTGAAAAACGATATCCAGAAAAAAGTAAAAACCGATATCGACAAACAGCAACGCGAATACTTCCTTCATCAGCAGATGAAAACTATACAGGATGAGCTGGGGGGCAATCCTGCCGATGAAGAGATCAAAGAACTGGAAGAACTGGCAAGCAAAAAAGAATGGAACGAGCGCGTGAGCGAAATCTTCAACAAGGAATTGAACAAGCTCAAGCGACTCAATCCCTCCGCTCCGGATTATTCCGTACAATCCAATTACTTGCGCGAAATGCTGGATTTGCCCTGGGATCATTATTCCGAGGACAACCTGGACCTGGCTCATGCCAAGGAAGTATTGGATGCCGACCACTTCGGTCTGGAAAAAGTTAAGGAAAGGATTCTGGAATATCTGGCCGTACTGAAACTCAAGGCCGACATGAAATCCCCGATTTTGTGCCTCTACGGCCCTCCGGGAGTGGGAAAAACATCCCTGGGAAAATCGATAGCCAAAGCCATCAACCGGGAATTTGTGCGGATGTCGTTAGGGGGATTACATGACGAATCAGAAATCCGGGGGCACCGGAAAACGTACATCGGAGCCATGCCGGGCCGCATTTTGCAAAACATCAAAAAAGCGGAAACTTCTAATCCCGTCTTTATCCTGGATGAAATCGACAAGGTGGGCACGGATTTCCGCGGCGACCCGCAGTCGGCATTACTGGAGGTGCTGGACCCTGAGCAAAACGGCAGTTTTCACGACAATTTCCTGGATATCGACTATGATTTATCCAAGGTGATGTTCATTGCAACGGCCAACGACTTAAGCACCATAGCCGGTCCGCTGCGCGACCGAATGGAAATCATAGAGGTAAGCGGCTATCTGCTGGAAGAAAAAAGAGAAATTGCCAAACGCCACCTCATCCCGAAGCAATTGGAAAATCATGGGATCGATGCCGGCAACATCTCCATCCCCGACGAGGTCATCGATACAGTGATCGAGAAATATACCCGTGAATCGGGAGTACGCAGCCTGGATATGACGATTGCCAAAATCATGCGGCACGTCGCCCGCGAAGTAGCCATGGACAAACACTTCACAGTGACACTGGACGAGGCCCGACTCAAAGAATACCTGGGCAGCCCCATCTTCTCCCGCGAAGAATATCAGGGCAACGAACTTCCGGGAGTAGTCACCGGCCTGGCCTGGACAGCCGTCGGAGGAGAAATCCTGTACATCGAGTCGAGTTACAGCAAAGGCAAAGGTCACCTGAGCCTCACCGGCAACCGCCTTGGCAAGCAGTGTCTTACCGGTTCCTGGAGGGCCTACAAGCAGGGCGCCTTTTGGCAGCTTTGCACCAATATGGGTGTATTTGCCCGGATTATGAAGGAAATCTACGATCTCAACTAAGGATTCCTTCGCCTCATCCTGTCCTGCTACATCCTTAAACGTAACTCCGGTTTCCTTCTGCATATACATCTTCGCCGTACTTTAGCCGACACCCATGACGCCGCCACCCATGCGCCGCATCATGAAATTCATGAAAAATACCAGACATCCGAACATCAGCACATAGCTGACAATACTCCAGATGGCTGTATTCTGATGA
>CAJKZL010000634.1 GCA_905204385.1 uncultured Odoribacter sp.
ATAATGGCCGGGGTTCCTTCGATTGTCTGCACCAGATTCGGCTTGATTGCGTCTTTTAACAAAGCTGCCATAGCCCCGTTGGCTTTCAGATCGCGTGCATAAACAGGTTTTTTCTCGTACGTATAACCGATAAAAATGTTTCCTAACCGTTCCTTCAGGTCGCTGAAACTTTCTGCCAGACAAAGGATGGCCATAATCTCCGAGGCTGCAGTAATGTCAAAACCGGTCTCTCTGGGAATGCCGGAGGTTGTACCGCCTAATCCTACTATGATATGCCTCAAAGAACGGTCGTTCATATCCATCACCCTCTTCCAGGTTACCGTCCGGGGATCCAAGCCTATGGAGGAGGTTTTGCTTTGGACATTATTGTCGATCAGGGCGGCCAGAAGATTGTGGGCTTTTTCGATGGCGTTGAAGTCCCCTGTAAAATGTAAGTTGATGTCTTCCATCGGTAATACCTGGGAATATCCTCCTCCTGTAGCTCCACCCTTGATGCCGAAGACGGGACCTAAGGAAGGCTCCCGGAGTACGACCGCCGTCTTTTTGCCTATGCGGTTCAAGCCTTCCGTCAAACCTATAGAAACGGTGGTTTTGCCTTCTCCCGCAGGAGTGGGAGAGATGGCAGATACCAATATCAGGTGTTTTCCCTTCATTTTAGCGGGATCGATTAAACTCAAAGGAAGTTTTGCTTTATATTTGCCGTATAGTTCAATCGTTTCCGGGTCGATCCCTAGTTTTGATGCTATCTGAGTGATGGGTTTTAATGTTGCCTTGCTGGCAATTTCAATATCCGTCATAATCTTCTGTTAATTATTTAAGAAAAAATTCCGTCGTGCCTATGATTTCATTATCGCAAAAAAGTTCAGCCGTATATTTTCCTTTGACCAGGCTACCGTCATTCGGCCAGTATATCGCCATTTCAAGACGGTCTCCTTCATAGGTGATCTCTCTTTTGGCGGAATAAGTCAAAGATACGTTCTGGTATTTGAAGAACGATTTATCGCTGAAAGCGATCACCTTATCGTCGGGCCTTTTCAAGCGAAGATAGATGGTTCGTTCTCCCCGTTTGGCTGTAACATTTTTTGTGATGACAAATTCTGCTTTCAGATTGAAACATTTTTTCCAGTTGGTTTCCCGGTCTTTCTTATTCACAGGATATACCGTAAAGTTTTCCGTCTTCAAAGCGCTGGCGCGGGCAATCACTTCTTTCATATCTTTCTGCTGATTTTCCAGTTTTTGATTGCGTTCACGAACCCAGTCCATTTGTTTACGAACTTCGGTATTTTCTTTTGCCAGCTTGAGATTTAACTGGTTCAAAGAATCAATCTGTACTACATAACTACGCAATACGGTTTTTAAGGTTCCGATTTCCCGCTTATAACGATTGATTTCTGCATACGAATTATCTCTGAATTTTTTCATTTGATCCAGCAAGGTCGCGATTTTTTCCTGTTCCTGCAGAAGTTTTTCGTTCAAAGTGTCATTACTGGTTTTCAGGTCGTCGTAGTTATGACTGAGATCGGTCAATTCCTGCTCCAACATTTCTTTTTCCTGATGGATGACGGCTATATGTTCTTTGTTTTGCGATCGCTCTACCAAAAAGAAGATAAATAGTAGATTCAGGACTACAGACAGACAACCGATGATGATCAGTAGCATTTTATCTTTTTTATCCCGGACAAAAGTGTTTTCTTGCATAATTTCTGAGTGTTATTTTTTTTATGAATTTATAACCTGAATTTTGCAAAGGTAGTATAATTTGAGGGAAATGATAAAATGTAAAAGCTAAAATTCAGAAGCTTTTACTTGTTTATTTTCAATTTTTAACTTATCATTGTAAGGCTAATCACAAAATCATGAAGGAAGAATTCTTGCAATATATCTGGGCTAATACTTTGTTCAGAAGTAGGGAATTTATCACAACTTCAGGACAGAAAGTGGAAATCCTTTCTCCGGGACGCTTGAATCAGGACGCCGGTCCGGATTTTTTCAATGCACGGGTCCGGTTCGGAGGGATCGAATTGGCCGGGAATGTGGAGGTACATATCAATAACAGTGATTGGTATCGGCATGGTCATGAAGCCGATCCGGCTTACGATAATGTTATTCTGTCGGTGGTGAGGAAAGCAGATGCAAAAATTTTCAATAGTAAAGGAAGAGAAGTCGATACTATTGTCATGGATTTTGCAGACGACATCTATCAGGAATATCTCAATTTGTTAGGACAGACAAAAAGTCCTGCTTGCCGTAAGCATATCCGGGATATCGACGCTGTTTTTGTGCAGATGACTTTACAGTCATTGGCTATC
>CAJKZL010000635.1 GCA_905204385.1 uncultured Odoribacter sp.
CTTCCGGGAACTGACCATGCGTCGATTGCGACCGAAGCGAAGATCGTCGAGGCGACGCGAAAAGAGGGAATCACGAAAGAGGATATCGGACGTGAAAAATTTCTGGAGCGTGCCTGGGACTGGAAAAAACAGTACGGCGGACGTATCGTATCCCAGCTGAAGAAAATGGGATCTTCCTGTGATTGGGACAGAGAGCGTTTTACGATGGACGAGGGCTGCAATAAAGCCGTTAAGGAAGTATTTGTAAAACTTTATAATAAAGGATTGATCTACCGCGGTGAGCGTATCATCAACTGGTGCCCTCATTGTCTGACATCCATTTCCGATGCCGAGGTAGAGTACGAAGATCAGAAGGGACATTTCTGGCATCTGCGCTTTCCGTTTGCGGATGGAAGCTTTGATATAGTCTACGCAACGGTAGAAAGTGCGCTCGAAGCCGAAGAATAATATGATGACAAACGTCAGGATCAGAAACAACAGAGTGCCGATGCGTCCGATCAGGGAATTCAGCCATAGGCTGACAAAATAGCCGTGCCCTCCTCCCGGAAACAGGTAGCCCGTATTCACGTCGAACCAATCGGAAATAGATTCGGTGATAAAACCGAACAAAAGTGATATCCACAAAACGATCGTCATTCCGATAAATAATTTCCGCTTGAAATGCCGGCTGCGCGCTCCGGCCAGCCGAAGGCTGCACACCAGGAGCAGGTAGCAGAGAATAAAGGAGGAAATCCCGAACCAGTGATTGATCAGCAGGTCCGAAACCCAGGCTCCCACTTTTCCTGCCGGATTGGCGGCCGTAATTTGCGGATTGGCGATGATTTTTCCCGCCGCACCGTCCACGAGGCTTTGATCGGTGCCTCCGGAAAAGAAAAAGCCGATCATCGCAAAGAGGATGTAGAGGGAAATCAACCCCAGGGTGATCCCCAGGATGATACGGGTGCGCTGCTCTTTCAAAAGCTCTGGAAAGAGAGAGGCACTCTTTTCTTTCTCTTTGGAGGGAGACGGCTTACGCTTGGTATTTCTGTTCATCTTTTTCATTTTTTCAGCTTACGAAAGTATGAAAAAATAAAGAAAAATGAAATCTTTCCGCCTCTCCGCTTCAGATTATACTATATTATTGATACAGAAAGCGTTTTATGCTCCGTTTCGGAGTTTTCTCAAATTCTTCGTTATAGAGTTTATACGTACTCACCTGACTGTAAGCGGGCAACTGCTGATTCAGCGTTTTCAGGTTCTCGGTCATGAGCGCATCTAATTTTTCGTCTGTGATCTGGTCGGCATTCACAGCGTCGAAGTCGGGGTAAACGAGGGCCGTCAGCTTGCCTTCCTTTTCTATGACGATGGACTCGCTGATGTAGGGCATATTGTTCAGCCGGTCTTCGATTTCCTCGGGATAAATATTTTGTCCGTTGGAACTGAGGATCATGTTTTTGCACCTTCCCTTGATAAACAGGTAGCCGTCGGCGTCGATAATCCCCATGTCGCCGGTATGCAGCCAGCCTTCGGCATCGATGGCGGCCTCGGTGGCTTCGGGATTTTTAAAATATCCTGTCATGACGCAGTCTCCTTTGGCCAGGATCTCGCCCACGATATTTTGCGGATCGGGGGAATCTATTCTTAATTGAACCCGGGGCACTGCTTTACCGCAGGAGCCCTGCTTGAAAGTGGTCCAGTCGTCGTAGCTCAGCAGAGGACCGCATTCGGTCATCCCGTAACCCACGGTGTAGGGAAAGCGGATGGAACGGAGGAAGGTTTCCACTTCTTTGTTCAGGGCGGCTCCTCCGATGATGAGTTCCTTGAATTTGCCGCCGAAGGCATCGATGACTTTTTGCCGGATGGTGTCCCTGATCTTGTCGTTGATAATCGGAATGTTCATCAGGATTTTCATGTGCGGCTTCTCGATGGTGGGGAAGACTTTTTTCTTGATGATCTTCTCGATCACCAGGGGGACCGTGATGATGAGGTCCGGTTTTACCTCGGCAAAGGCGTCGGCGATGATTTTAGGCGAAGGGGTGCGCGAAAGGAAATGGATGTGCATGCCGCTGGCGAATTCGTAGATAAATTCAAAAGCCAGTCCGTACATGTGAGCCATGGGGAGCATGCTGACGATCTGTTCGCCGGGAGTCAGCCCGAACACCCCGAGGGCGAATTTCATATTCGTCCACAGGCTGCGGTAGGGGAGCATCACTCCCTTGGAGGAACTGGTCGTCCCCGACGTATAGTTGATCACAGCCAGGTCCTCCGGCTTGTCGTATTCATAATGCACATCCTCGGGCCGGAAGCGTTCGGGGAATTTTTTCCCGAA
>CAJKZL010000636.1 GCA_905204385.1 uncultured Odoribacter sp.
TCGTGACACTGTACACGCTCTTCACGCCTTCTTGACGTGCGGCCGTAGACTCAACGTTCGTCGAGATCAGTTTTTCAACCTCTTCGGGCTTCACATATCCTGTCTTTACGGCCAAATCGATCATGGCATTGTAATTACTCAGGGTTGTCAGTTCGCAACCGGCATTTTTAAAATTATCTTCCGCTTTCCGGAAACCATAAGTAAATATCGCCGTCATGCCCAACACTTCGCATCCTGCACTACGCAAAGCTTCTACCGCCTGCAAGCTGGACCCTCCCGTAGATACCAAGTCTTCGATTACTACCGCTTTTTGTCCTGCCTTGTACTCTCCTTCGATTAAATTTTCCAGTCCATGACCTTTGGCAGAGGAACGAACATAGATAAAGGGCAAGTTCAATTCCTGAGCAACCAATACTCCCTGTGCAATAGCGCCCGTTGCAACTCCCGCAATCACTTCCACCTGCGGATATTTTTCGCGGACCAGAGCAGCAAACTGTTCTTTGATATAAGAACGAACTTCCGGATAAGACAAAGTTTTACGATTGTCACAATATATGGGGGATTTCCAGCCGGAGGCCCAGGTAAAAGGATGATTCGGCTCCAGTTTGATTGCCTTGATGTCCAGCAAATAGGAAGCCACTTTTTCTGCTACTGTTTTCATTTTTGTTTACTTTTGTAAGGGTAAATATAAATTTTTGCAAATGTATAAAGTATTTTTTAAAGAGAGCTGTTTTTTAATCACAGATGATCAGAATTTACTGAAAGAAAGTGCCTGCACATTAATTCATAAAGACTTTAATGCCACCAAAATTTTCATCCACCGATTGCTGGATGAAAAAAAAACGTTTACGGCCGTACTCTATGATAAAGATCCGGAAAATTTATTTTCCATTTTCAAATCCTGCTTTTTGTACGTAAAAGCAGCGGGAGGGGTGGTCCGGAATGAGGGAAAGATTTTGCTCATCAAACGACTGGGAGTATACGATTTACCGAAAGGCCACCTGGAAGCGGGAGAAACCATCGAAGAGTGCGCCATCCGCGAAGTGGAAGAAGAGTGTGGCCTGGAACAGGTAAAAATCACAGCCCCCTTGAAATACACTCTTCACATTTATCACCGGGACGGCAACTGGTATCTGAAAAAAACCTATTGGTATGCAATGACTTGCCGGCCTAATTGCACACTTATCCCCCAAACCGAGGAAGATATCGAGGAAGTGTTCTGGCACCCGGTTACTCAATTGGAAGCGATCAGGCGCAATACCTACCCTTCCTTGCTCGAAGTGTTCAATTGTCTTTAGCCTTTTTCCTCCTCGGGTCGATGTCTCAAACTCGTGATCACCCGGCGGATTTCCGGATACTTCCCACCCAGCCTTCCGCTATCGAACAAAGCATCGACCTGACGAAGGCCCGGCTGTATGGAATCCAGAAAATGCTGTTTTCTTTCGTATAAGCCCCTGAGTCCAAATGCCCCCAGGGCTTGCAAAAGACGAATCAACACAAAATGGTAATAATCATTTCGAAAAGTGTCCTCATCTACCGGACGGTAAAGCTTCAATTGCTGAATATAATAAGCGAGCAATTCCTCCCGTTGATTATCGGGAATCTCTACGATAGCATCGTACAAAAGCGAAGCGACATCATAGGACAAAGCTCCCTGCCGTCCTCCTTGATAATCGATAAACCACACTTCACCCTCCCGAATCATAATGTTCCGGGACTGAAAATCCCGGAACATAAAAGAGTCCGTCCTTACGGCAGCCAAGCGATCAATCAAGTCTATAAAATCGGTTTCCAGTCGATCTTCGGAAAACTCCGCCCCTGCCAACCGCAAAAAGCAATATTTAAAATAATTCAAGTCCATAAAATGGTCTAATTCTATATCTCTGGTTGAGATTCCTGTTTCTTCAAATAATTCTCTGTACGCTGCCTCATCATTAGACTCATTTTCTTCTACTTTACCACCGACAAAATTATATAACCCTTTATATGGTTCCTTTGCTCTTATGCAAAAAAGAGTTTTACTTAAATCTTCATTAAATACTACTATTAAATTTAATTTTCGCATATTTTATTTCTCCATTTCAAATTGTTATTAAATATTCTTAATAATTCCATCCTTTTTCATTTTATCAATTATTTTTGCATAAACTCTATCTCGTACCCATGGTTCAGATGATACTTCCAATATTTTATCAATTGGTACCCACTTTACGCCACTATTTTCATCTTCTTTTATATGTATTTCTTCATTTTCATCAGCTTCTAATAAATATGTAACATTAAGATGAACATGTGAACCAC
>CAJKZL010000637.1 GCA_905204385.1 uncultured Odoribacter sp.
ATCAAAGCCCCGGTCCCCAGTCCGCAGAATACTTTCATTCCCGGATTATTCTCGTGCAAAAGAGCGACGCTGGGTTTATCGAGGTGATCGAAATGATCGTGGCTGATCAGCAAATAATCGATGTCGCGGAAAATCCCGGGATCGGCAGGCAATTTACTCTTTCGCCGGACAAAAGGGATATTCCCGAACACCGGGTCGAACATAATCCGTTTGCCTGCCAACTGCATAAAAAAAGAATTATGCCCCAACCAAATCAAGGTATCGCCTTTCATAGGTCCCAGGCCCGTCAAAGGAAAACACTGCGGTTCCCAACACTCATTCCGTTTTTCCTTCCGTTGCGGATTAGGCGAAAAACGCCATTTCATCACATTCACCATACCGTGCTTCGTCCGGTGCTGACGATTCACAAAACGTCCACGAATCACCGGATTCCCTTTCCAATAGGGCTTGACGGTAATCAACCCCTCATTCCTGCGAAAAGAAATATGCTCTCCCATAATTATATCCTCCTCCCTAATTATTTACCCCTCTTTTTTTTCCTCTCATCCATCCCACTCTCTCCCCATCATTCCATCCACTCCCCCTCGTTCATCGTTTATCGTTCATCCCTCATCATTCATCGTTTATCGTTCATCGTTTATCGTTCATCGTTACTTAGTGACCGCAGGTCACTCATCGTTCTTTAGTGACCGCAGGTCACTCCCTCACTTCCTTCGCCTGCAAATAAAACCTCATTCGTTCCTGCAAATGGCGGCTGACAAAATCCCGGATTTCATCATCCTTCAGCTTACTGACGATAGGCCGTTTATGCTTCCCACGGATCAAACGCTCCACGATGGTATCCATATCCGTATTCAGAAAAACGGTATGCCCCTGGCTGTTCATATATTCCATATTGCCGTTAAAACAGGGCGCCCCGCCTCCTGTCGAAAGGACAAAATCTTCATACAATTCGCAGACTTCCTTCAGATAGCGGCTTTCCAGCTTCCGGAAACGTTCCTCCCCGTCTTCGGCAAATATAGCGGCCACCGTACGATGTTCACGCTCCACAATATAAGCATCCAGATCGATAAACCGGATACCGAGCTCTGCAGCCATTTCCCTGCCCCGTCTCGTCTTTCCGCAGGCCATATAACCGACTAAAAAATATTTCATACCGTCTGTTTATTCTTTATCCTCCTGCGCCTGCCCTTCTTCGAAATCCAAACGCAATTCTTCAGGATTCGTCACCTCGAACTCTACCTCCCGGGCAGAATCCTCCGGAACATCCTCTTCGACCATCAGGGGATCGATCTCCCGGATTTCCTTCACTTCAAAAGTAGTGATCCGCTTTCCCCTCGCTTTAAACGATTTTTCACCGATAAACTCTTCCGCAGGGATCACCTCGGGAGGACGAGCCTCGTATTTCCCGCCGAAACGGACTTCAAAACGGGGATATTTCTCGCTGCTCAGACAAAGCAAACGGGAATTTTCATGCTCTCCGATCACGGAATTCAATATCGTACAATCCTCGAAACGGAAACGCTTCAGGTAATAATACCCCTGATCTGCATCGAAGAACACTGCCGACCACACTTTCTCCGGTTCGAACTTTTCGAACACCAGATATCCTTCCTCATAATGATTATTGAGATCGAAGTCGGAGGTATAGAAAGTGCCGTTCTTTTTCACAATCAATATACGGTCCTCTCCCTGGAATTCCCCAAGATATTTTCCCCGGTTGTCGATGTTCAGCCTTAACACATCTTCGTCCAGCCAGATTTTACAGCCGCCCAGGGTAGAAACACCCTTCTGCACCACACTGATTTTGTGGATATCGTTCTTCGACAGAGTATTCCCCAAAGAATCGCGTCCCTTGATGGCCAACTCCGCAAAATCATATTCGAACACCAGCTTTTTCAACGTGGGCTTCGGTTTGAGGCATACTTTGATCACTTCCGCCTCACCATTGGGATTGGCAGTGAAATATAGGATTCGGGAACCGGAAGTACCTTTTGTCAGATTGTACACTTTATCCCGTGTAACCCCCGTAATATTGAAACGCTTCACATAATCCGTCCCATATCTTCCGTCGCTGTAAACCACATTGTAAATAGTGCGCTTATCGTTCTTTTTAAACACATTGACATACAAAACATCCTTTCCTATAAAGATCTTGTCCGCCACTTTCGTCACATAGTAAGTCCCATCCTTCTTGAAGACGATCAGATCGTCCATGTCCGAACAATCGCAGATATACTCGTCTTTTTTCAAGGCAGTGCCGATAAACCCTTCTTCGCGGTTGATGTACAATTTCTC
>CAJKZL010000638.1 GCA_905204385.1 uncultured Odoribacter sp.
ATTCACAGAAAGTGAAAGACTTTTATAGGTTAGTGAAGTCGACAAACTACCTGTAAAAATCGGATCCCGTTGCCCGCTTTTTTCCATAGTCATCAGAACAATATCTTCCAATTCCCGGTCTTCCAGTAAATGCATACGATCTGCATAATCATTAAATACAGGGACGCCGTTCGCAGGTTTAAGACCCAGGAAACGATAAGAATAAAAACTACTGACCGCCTCTCCATCTACCAATGCAGTTCCGTTTAAATAAGAATCTATCGTATATTTTTCTACTGTCTGAGAACGCACTTTATTCAGGTTACCTGAAAAATAAGTATACAGATTCCATTGCCAGTCACGGGTTTTCACCGGAACTCCGGACAAACCGACAGAATAACCATTATTTTCCAGGTTCCCCCCATTCATGACATAAGAATGGCCCGGTACCCCGTTCACAGAAGAGACCTGCACGGTCGTAAAACAATCTTCCGTCTTTTTCAGGTATAATGTTCCGTTTATCCCTATGCGGTTGTCCAGAAAGGAAAGATCCAATTCCACATTGAACTGACGGGTTTCTTCCCATTTCAGATTCGGATTCCCTAAAGCCATCAGGGTTGCCCCGATTCCTGTCGCATACCAGCCGTCCTGTATATATTCGAACATCGTCTGAGATTGATAGGGTTGAAAAGAAGCCTTTCCTGTCGTTCCAATAGACCCACGGATCTTCAGTCTGGAAATACCGGTATTTTCCATAAATTTTTCATGGTGTATATTCCAACCCAAACCAACTGCCCAGAAAGGAGAAAATTTAGATTCCGAACCATACATGGACGAACCATCCAAACGAGCCGATAAATCCAATAAATAGCGATTCGCATAAGAATAATTGACATTGGCAAAAAAACCTGCCAATCGGGTTTTTCCCTCACTTCCTCCGGGATGGGTATTGGTAAACTCCTTCGCCAAAGAGATATAATCCATCATCTTGGAAGGGTAACCTCTCACGTCGAAATTCACACTACGACTACCACTTTCTGTCAGATTGACACCTAATGCCGTATTGATAAAGTGTTTACCCACTCCCAAATAATAAGTCAATACCGAGTTAAAATCCATACTATACGTATTACTCGTCCCGTGGTACCCTTCTCCTTTATTCAACAATCCTTCACCGGACGACAACTCATAACTTTCATACTGCAATGATTCCGGTGAAATAAAAGTCTCCACTTGTTCTTTCTTTTCACCGTAAGAGAAATTGGCCCGCAAACGTAATCCTTGTACGATACTCCATTCCAGACTGAAATTATTGGTCACGTCCAGATACTCGCTTTCATCCCGATTTCCTACCGTTGCTTCATACACAGGGTTCCAAATTTGTTTATTGGTATTTATGTATTGCGTCATCTTACGGATCAGATTACCGTGCTCATCCTGAAAAGGATAATAGGGATTCAGCAAGGCATATTGGGAAAAGTCACCATAAGGGGATTCTTTAGATTTTACTTTATTGACAGTCAGATAATTCCTTACTAAAAGTTTATCTTTTAGATTATAAGAAAGTGAAAAACCTAAAGCTCCGCGGTCACGAGCCGATCCTTTCATCACCCCATTGTCTTTATCATACTTAAAATCAATACCATATCTAACCGCTTTATCCCCACCTTCAATGAATATGCTATGCTTTTGATTAAACTCTACCTTCAAAGGCTGAGACAACCAATAGGTATTCACTCCACTCTCAACAAGACTCAGTTTATAATTATAATCTTTATCTTTATTGATCTGCGCATCAGCATTATTATCTTTATACATGCCTATGCTCTTTTCAAAATCCAACTTTTCACGGGCATCCAATAAGTCGTATCCATTTAAATCCGGTATAGCGATAGAAGCAGTAAAATTATAGTTCACCCGCAACTGTCCTTCCGAGGGAGCTTTCGTTTTGATAACAATCACTCCATTCGCTGCCCGAGAACCATAAATAGCCGTTGCCGAAGCATCTTTCAGAATAGTCAACGATTCGATCCGTTCAATATCGAGGTCAAAAATTTTCTCTGCATCTACTTCAAAACCATCCATGATAAACGTAGGCAGATTCGGATTATTTTTCAGATTATCCCGGCTCACTGCTTCCTTTTCAAATTCAGTCAGCCCGATTCCAGAATTTCCCCGAATCGTAAAATCAGCAATCCGGTTAGGATTCGATCCGATGTCTATATTGTCCTCAAAGCGGATAGAAGGATCAAATACAGAAAGTGCCTGAAGCACATTCCCGGTAGTCACCTTCCTTAGCTCGTCCCCTTTCACGG
>CAJKZL010000639.1 GCA_905204385.1 uncultured Odoribacter sp.
GGGATAGGGCACTTTCCCGAAAATTTTCCCTCCGGTCAATACCACATGGGATTTTCCGATCGGAGAAATGGGGAAATCATAATTGATGGATCCCACCAGCCGGTAGAACTCGTAATCGTTCTTGAACAGTCCTTTGATCCCCATAGCGAGGTCCACACCGATAATGGGATAATCCGATCCCATGCTATACTTGTCGAAAGGTTTACGGATGACGATTTCGTTTTTAGAGATACGGGTATTCAAGCGCAAAACCGTAGACTGAATGGAAGGCATGATGCTGCTGTCGGGCCGGATAAAAGGCACATAGGAATTGGAGAATATATCCCGGACTTGCACTCCCAGGGTATTGGTTATCCCTTGCCTCCACTCCTGCTCGAAATTAACATCCAGCTGATTCACCATACTCAGCCGGTCGTTATCGCCGCGTGAAAAGATAGAACTCAGAATATTGCCTTCCGTAAATGCATTTATACCGGCTCCTAGTTGCACCAGATCGTGTTTAAACGAGACGGTCAGCCGCGAAGTGGGTAATTCGCGGAAGGAATAATCGAAGCCACCGCCGCCTTTCCATCTTTCGTCCTTCGTCCCGTAGGCACCGTATCCGAACAAACGGATTTTCCGGCTGAAATCGGTGGTCGTCCTTGCCCCCATCTGAAAACGGCAACCTTCCTGATTGTTAAAGCTAAGCAGTTTATAGTAAGGGCCTAGTTCCACATAACGGGTATCATAGTATCCCCCCAGAACCATAGTGACGATGTCGTAGATATTTTTATACAAAGGGACATTCTTGATGGAATCGACCATGCTATAAATTTGCTTTTCTTTCGGACTCAAGGCATAAGGCCGCAAAGTATCCCAATAGCTATCCTGATTTTTCAACACCTGATGATCGATGATGACATCATTGTCCATCTTCAGCACTTCCCGAGGAATGACGGGCGACAAATCGACATGCGTATAATCCACCTGCCGGTGACCCAGAAAGGAAACCATTTTGGCAGAATCGGACATGACAATCGAAAAATCGGCGAAAATCTTGTCCTGTTTCGGAAACCATACCGAATCGTTCAGCAACTGGTATTCATGATCCAGCGCCAGATGCCTGATCCAGTTGACATTCAATCCTTTCATCATTTTCACATGGGCGGATTCCAATGCCCAGGTAGTCGAGTCGATATTGACTTCTCCGTCCAGCACCGGCGTGGAAAAGGATTTGGGATGGAAACGGATTTTATAAACCTTCCTCCCGTTCTGATTCACACTATCCACCAGATAGTACTTATAAAACAGCAAACCATGATCGGACAGCGGACTGGCAAAACGGACTTCAAAAATGTCGATGTAATTGTCGTATAAATTGACATTAACATGCAAATGACCGGTGAATTGAGCGAGAGTATAATCTTCTTCTATACCGGAAATCCGGCTGGCATTCACAATTTCCCGTGACAAAGCCGGCGATTTACGGTAATAATAATCGGCCGAAGCTTCAGAGATCATCACAGGCAGATAGGGCTTCCCGGTAATCACCGAGGTATCCATATGGTCGAAGATAAATCCGAAATTTTTTTGCAGCTTTTTGTTTTTAAAACCCGGCTTGATATTTGTCAAGTCCAGTTCCATTTTGGTATAGGTCTTGCAATAATACTGGCTGAAGCGGGCGGGACTGTTCTTGCTTTTATTGGCGCTGACCAGACGAAGGATGCGATGGGCAGGATTTTCTCCGGGAGTGACTTTCACCTCCTCCAGATCGAAAGTCTGAGGTTCGAGCTGGAAATCTACGGTATTGAATCCGCCCTTGTTGATTTTCACCGTTTGCGGAAGATACCCGACGAAAGAAGCCTGCAACTCCTGCACATCCTCCCGGGTCTCCAGATAATACTGCCCGTCGAAATCGGTAGTCATGCCGATGGTGGTACCTTTAAAGAAAACATTGACCAAAGGCAATATCTCACCGGTTTTTGCATCGGTCACCTTTCCCCTGACCCGTGTACTCTGTGCGCACACCAGTCCGCAGAACAGCATGAACAAAATAATCCCAGTAAGTTTTTTCATTTCTCCCTTTCCGTTATTCATTTTTTACGGGCGCCGGCCTTAAACCACCCCTTCCCGCAATATATCGTGGATATGGACCATACCTTTATATATATGATCTTCAGAAGTCACAATCAACTGTGTAATGCAATTTTTTTCCATTTTCTGGAAAGCATGATAAGCGAGTTCTTCCTCGGAGATTGTTTTCGGCGATACGGACATGATATCTTTTGCTTTCAGTCCGTCCTCGT
>CAJKZL010000640.1 GCA_905204385.1 uncultured Odoribacter sp.
AATGGTTTGATGCTCTGGGTTTAATTCGTAGAATAAGGCAATGTAAACCAAAATCGTGACCCTTGCCCTGGGGTAGACTCGACGCCGATCTGCCCCTTCAATTGTTTGATGATGTTTTTACAGATGGATAGACCGAGCCCTGTTCCGGGAACAAAATTATTCAATTTAACAAAACGATGGAAAATATCGGATTGTTGTTCGGGTGATATGCCGATGCCGGTATCCGTCACATAGAATTCGATATGATCTTCTTTCAACCGATAACCTACTTGGATGGAGCCGGAGGAAGTGAATTTGATGGCATTATTGATAAAATTGGTGAGTATTTGTTGTAAACGCACGGCATCGCTAAGGATGTAGAACTCGGCGCCTGGACTTACGAAAAGTAATTCTACTCCCGGTTGCGTTTTGTTTTTCAGTATTTCCACGATTTCTGCACAAAGGTGATTGACCTCGATTTTGCTATAGGACATTTCAAAAGTGCCTGATTCAATTTTGGAAAGATCCAGAATGTCGGAAATCAATTGAAGTAATAATTCATTATTCTTCTCTACAATTTCGAGGTATTGTTGTTGTTCGGTTTTATCTTCGGTTTCTGCTAAAAGATTAGAAAAGCCGACAATCGCATTCAAAGGTGTGCGTATTTCGTGGCTCATATTAGCCAGAAAGGCCGATTTCAATCGGTCGGATTCTTCTGCTTTTTCCTTGGCTTTGGTCAGTTTGGCTTCCACTTCTTTGAGTTCGGTGATATCATAATTAATGCACAACATTTCTATGATGCCGTCCTGAGGGCGATAGTCCCGTACCAGTACGTTTACTCGTGTCCAGGTCATCCGGTGATTGGGACGTAAAATGCGCATATCCTGTCGCAAGCTGGTCGCCTTTCCCTTCAGGACTTTATCGAGAAAGTCAATCATAACGGCGCGATCGTCAGGATGAAAATGATTATGTACGCCGATAATCCTGGAAAGGGGAGTGCCATTGATTTCTCCGACATTTTGATACCAACTGCTCAGGGCATATCCCTCCCGGGCCAGAGCGTTGAAATGGGCATAACCGACCTGGGCGTAATCTCCTACCAGGGTAAAGAAATTTTTAAATTCCTGTATTTGGTTGTAAGCTATGGTAGTCTCGGTCCTGTCGATATTGATCAATAAATAATTGGTAAAATTATTCTGCTTGTCATAAAGCATGGCCATTTTGGTCAGTAGATTGGTTACTCCTTTTTTAGAAGAAGGATAATAACCGTTTAACTTATCGAAATTATAGTCAAAAGAGAAATTGGTGTTTTCTTTATTCCGGAGTTTTGTTTTCATCTCTTCCGGCATAAGGGGATTGTCAAAAATATTAATTCCCAAACAGTTTTCTTTGTTTTGCAAACCGAAAATTTCCAATTCTTTGTCGTTGATATCGATCAAATAACCGTCCTTGTCGTACAGTTCGATCCCTGCCGGTAAATTTTGATATATATTTCTTAATATACGTTCGCTATGATCCAAAGCCTTATGGGCCATGAAAGTCTCTGTCATGTCGGTAAACAAGGAAATAATCTCATCTTTTTGAGGAGTATATAAAGTGGCATGACAATATTTTTCAGGCTCTTCTATATTGAAATAAACTCCTTTAGGGATGTTATTATCGAGAACCTCCTGAAAAACAGGAAAGTGTTTGGCGATGTTCAAAGGAAGTTCACTGGCTTTTTTCCCGATGTCCTTCGGTTGGATTTTGTAAAAGGAAAGGCAAAAGTCGTTTGCATCGAGCAGCAGGCAGTCGGTGATGTTACGATTCCGGTCATATAATACTTTGAGGCGTGCAAAACCGATGGGCATGTGTTTGTACAAATTGGCCAGATATTGTTTTTCGGTCAAGGTTTTTTCTTCCGTTTTATGAAATTCGATACAAATGCTGATGATATTCATCAGGGTGGAAAACCATTGATAATCTTCGTTTTTCCAGACATGTTGTTTATTGCGGATATTGATGCCTGCATATCCCCAGATGCCGTTGCGGGAAAACATCGGTACAGCCAGCACGGATTTGACTCCCTGGCGTTGAAGGCTTTCCTTGATGTCGGCCGCTTCCGGAGGCAGTTCATCCAGATGAGCCAGAATGACCGGATTTTTTTGGACAATCAATTGTCCGGTCCACCATAAGGCAGAGGATGCCGGTCGATCGTTCGGATTGCTGTCCGGATATGAACTGTGATCATTTCTCACCTGATAGCGGCAGATATGGGTCTGTGTTTCAGGGTCGTATTCTACGATATAGATTTGGCCTTGCG
>CAJKZL010000641.1 GCA_905204385.1 uncultured Odoribacter sp.
TCCAAAGTGGCATCTTCGGTTTCTACCTTGCCCAGGTATACTTCACCGGTAGAACCGTTCAATGAAAGCCAGTCGCCTTCTTTAATAATGGTTCCGTTTACACTGAAACTGCGTTTGGCGTAATCCACCACAATTTCTCCGGCGCCGGATACACAGCATTTACCCATACCACGGGCAACGACTGCTGCGTGAGAGGTCATCCCTCCCCGGGCGGTCAGAATGCCTTCGGAAACGTTCATACCCCGCAGATCTTCGGGTGAGGTTTCCTGGCGCACTAAGACTACTTTTTCTCCTCTGTTTTTCCAATCTTCAGCTTCATCGGCAAAGAAAACGACGCGGCCGCAGGCGGCACCGGGAGAGGCCGGCAACCCTTTGGTGAGTACATGGGCTTTTTTTAAGGCTTCTTTATTGAAAACGGGGTGAAGCAGTTCGTCTAATTTAGCAGGTTCCTGGCGAAGCAGGGCCGTTTTTTCGTCTATCATCCCTTGTTTCAGCATGTCGACGGCCATTTTTACCATGGCAGCTCCGGTCCGTTTTCCGTTACGGGTTTGCAACATCCACAGTTTACCGTCCTGGATGGTAAATTCCATATCCTGCATATCGTGGAAGTGATCTTCCAGCTTTTCCTGTACAGCGTTCAGGTCGGCATAAGCCTGGGGCATCGCCTCCTCCAGCGAAGGATATTTTGCTGCACGTTCTTCTTCGGAAATTCCCTGCAGTTTCGCCCAACGACGTGAACCTTCTATGGTGATTTCCTGAGGAGTGCGGATTCCGGCAACAACGTCTTCTCCTTGTGCATTAATCAGATATTCTCCGTTGAAAATGTCCTCTCCGGTTGCGGCATCGCGGCTGAAAGCAACGCCGGTGGCGGAGTTCTCACCCATGTTGCCGTAAACCATAGACTGTACATTGACAGCGGTTCCCCATTCTTCGGGAATCTGGTTCAACTGACGGTAGAGTACGGCACGTTCGGTCATCCAGGAATCGAATACGGCGCAGATGGCTCCCCACAATTGTTCCCACGGGCAAACGGGGAAATCATTGCCGGTTTTGGTTTTAACCACTTTTTTGAAGTTCTCGCCCAGGACCTGAAGGTCTTCCACTGTAAATTCTGTATCCTGTTTGATATTTCTGGCTTCCTTCAGTTTGTCTATTTCGACTTCGAACGGGTTGTGTTCTCCTTTTGCAGCGGCAACTCCCATTACTACGTCGCCATACATTTGGATAAAGCGGCGGTAAGAATCCCATGCAAAACGGGCATTGCCTGAATTTTCCGCCAATAATTTTACGGCGTCGTCATTCAATCCCAGATTCAATACGGTGTCCATCATTCCCGGCATGGAAACGCGGGCGCCCGAGCGTACAGATACCATCAACGGGAAAGCTTCTCCTTTAGAACCGAATTTAGCGTTCATGATTTTTTCCATGTGGGCAATTCCGGCCTTTACGTCGTTCTCGATTAATTTGATAACAGCGTCTTTACCTTGTTGGTTGTAAAGGGTACAAACTTCTGTAGTAATGGTAAAACCTGCAGGTACCGGCAGACCGATAAGGTTCATCTCTGCCAGGTTGGCGCCTTTACCACCGAGCAGATTTTTCATGTCTGCCTTACCTTCAGCTTTTCCGTCTCCGAATGTGTAAACGTACTTGGTGCTCATATTTTGTTGTTTTGATTTAAATCCCCTTCAAGGGGAAGGATTATTGTTATTAGAAATATTTCTATTCTATTGATATTCAAGGTTATTCAGAGGTGTTTCCCTTTTGTAACCCGGATTGCGAAGATAGTGAATTTTTTCAGATATTGAAAATAGAAGTTCTGTTTTTTATAATACATTGTCATTCAAACGTTTGAATTTATTTGTCCTGCTTTTGCTTTCTCCTGCGGAATGGGCTTACAGGATAAAGAGAAAATTTCAGGAGAGAGAGGGTTGGACTATTTTCTTTGGATTTTTTTACAACTGTAATAGACATTCCCTTCTTTGGAAATTCCTTCGACCGTAATAGTATAAGTTGCGGGTAAATCTGCCGTAAAGAATCTGACTTTTGCATAACCCGTGGAATCCGGAATGACGTTAGGGTGCCAATAAATGGTTGAACGGTAATCTATTTCCGATTGGGGATTTTTTTATAGTGAATACAGATAGACGAAGGAATTATTGCCATATCGGTGACAAAAGAGAAAAATTATAACTAAAATTTTAGTTGATTCGAAAAAAAGTAATAAATTGCATACGTCAATTTAAAACCGATATGCTTATGAATGTGAAAATGTTTATT
>CAJKZL010000642.1 GCA_905204385.1 uncultured Odoribacter sp.
AGTAACAAATTGGTTCTTCAGTCGGACTATGCCCGGTTGGAATTCAGAAAATATTGAGGACGCTAAAAAGCTGTCTTCATTCATAGATGATGATTGGAACAGCCGGTTCGTGAGAATCGGCTGTTTTTTTATGCTATTTTTTGCATATCAGCGATGGGATTGTTACTTTTGTAAGGTTATCAACATTCAGAAAGCAATATGATACAAGGCAAGAAATTTATCTCCCCGGGGACATGGTTCTCAATGATATATCCGTCAGACTGGAGCGAATTTGAAGACGGCGAAGGCTCCTTCCTTTTTTATAATCCCGAACATTGGACGGGTAATTTCCGTATATCAGCCTATAAAGAAGATGCTGCCGCACCTGGCGGTATGAATTATGGAAAGGATTCCGTCCGTCAGGAACTGAAAGAAATCCCTTCGGCCTCCCTGGTGAAGGTGGGACATCTTGAATGTGCCAACAGCAAGGAGATGTTTGAGGAAGAAGGTACCTATTACACCAGCCATCTCTGGGTGACAGGCATTGACAATGTTGCTTTCGAATGTTCGTTTACCGTACCGAAAGGAGAACATGTGGATGAGGCGGAAAAGATTATATCCAGCCTTGAGATCCGTAAAGACGGGCAAAAGTATCCTGCGGAAATCATTCCTATTCGCCTTTCTGAGATTTATCAGGTGAACGAAGCCTACGAGTGGGTGACAGATACGGTGAAAACGCAATTGAAAAAAGACTTTCAGGGACTGGAAGAAGACCTGCAAAAGATACAGGATGTGATTGACAGTGGCGTTCTCTCTCCTAAGAAAAAAGAACCCTGGCTGGCGTTCGGTATCGCCATCTGTACGATTCTGGCTAATGAAGGGGAGGGTATGGAATGGATGACGCTGGTTGACGGTAACCGTGAAGTGCCGGTGTTGCGGTATGAAGGTTCGGAACAGTTGATTGATCCGATGAAATTGCTGTGGAGCCGGGTGAAAGCCGGAGAAGCCTGCGAAGTGGCAGAGGCATATAAGCAGGCACTGATACACTAACCACCTATTATCACATTCGATTATTATGATCCCTTATTTACAAGTAGATAATCTTACCAAATCTTTTGGCGATTTGGTTCTTTTCGAAAATATTTCCTTCGGTATTGCCGAAGGCCAGCGTATCGGCTTGATCGCTAAAAACGGTACGGGTAAAACCACCTTATTAAATATACTCTCCGGAAAGGAGGGATATGATAGCGGCAATATTGTGTTCCGCCGTGACCTCCGGGTTGATTATTTGGAACAAGATCCGCAATATCCTGAAGAATTGACCGTGTTGGAAGCCTGCTTTCACCATGGTAACAGTACCGTGGAGTTGATAAAGGAGTACGAACGCTGCATGGAAACCGAAGGTCATCCGGGATTGGAAAACCTCTTGGCACGTATGGATCAGGAGAAAGCTTGGGAGTATGAACAGAAAGCCAAGCAAATCCTTTCACAACTTAAAATCCGTAATTTCGATCAGAAAGTGAAGCAACTGTCCGGCGGACAGCTGAAGCGTGTTGCTTTGGCGAACGCTTTGATTACCGAACCGGATCTGTTAATCCTTGATGAGCCGACCAACCACCTGGATATCGAATCTATTCAGTGGCTGGAGACATTTCTGATGAATTACAAAGGTGCTGTTGTGATTGTTGCCCATGACCGGTATTTTCTCGAAATAACGGACGGCATCGAAAGCCGTGTAGCCGAATAATCCGCAGACCTTCTTGTCCGCTCCCTCCACCTTGAAGCGGCCGAGAAAAGCGTTCATCGCCTCCGGTACGTTATAGTCTTCGGTGAGCGGGGTAACCTCACGGGTCTCGTCGGGGAAGGTCGCCGTGCATTCCCCGTTGTTGATACCGATGCTCGCCAAGGGGCGGAGCGCTATAAAGGAAAGGCTATTCTCGTTTCCGTGGAAGTCCGAGCTTTCCAACAGGGCCGATTCCGGGTAGATATCCCGCACTTTCAGATAGATGCTTACGGGAGTGTGAAGGTCGCCCATCACCTTCTTGCTTATCGTTTAGAAAGAATAATTCATGATAATTTATAATTAATGTAGGTGTCCATATCTTTATCGCCACGGCCCGAGACAGTCAGTACCACCACCTCTTCCGGCTTGAAGTTTACCTTGGCCAAGGCTCCCAAGGCATGGGCGCTTTCCAAGGCCGGGATGATTCCTTCCAGACGGGTCAACTCGAAAGCGGCCTCCAACGCCTCGTCATCATCAACCGCTAGGATTTGCGCACGGTGCTTTACGGAGAGGT
>CAJKZL010000643.1 GCA_905204385.1 uncultured Odoribacter sp.
GACCATTATTAAGGGAGAGCCTTATTATCATGAATATAACCGGGATGTAGAATATATGAGCATATGAAGCGGATTGCGTTTATCGTTTTGTTTGGTGCTGTGTTGTTGCTGATGGCGACAGCGCTGACGGAATATCTTTTCTATCGGCAGGATGAGAATACCTGGGTGGAACGCTTCGAAAGCCGTTTGCATGAACAGGAACGCAAAGCGGATCATTTATTGGCGACTTTTAGAGACAGCGTAGATATCGACTCCGAGGAATGGGAGGAGGATCTTATCTTTGTCGGGATTCGGGAGGGCAGGGTTTTCTTTTGGACGAACGAAATTATCGGAGATCGGCATTTATCCGAATTGCTGACCAGTGGGAGAAATTTTACGAAGATCGGAAATACCTATTACGAAATCCGGAGGAAAAGATATAAAGATATCGATTATTATGCCTTATTGCGGATCAAAGACGACTATCCCTATACCGGTAAATACATCAAAAACAATTTCGGAAAGTTTCTGAATATTAGTGAAGAGAATATCGGGCAGGTAGAAATCTCTACAGTCACCGTTGAACAGGGACATTTGATCACCGATAAGGACGGTATGGGCTTGTTTTTTATCGTTTATGGCGATCATTACAAAGAACGGGCTTCCAATTATCTGTTGCTTTCTTTCTATCTGCTGTTTTTCCTGAGTTTGTTTTATGTGTATGATCTGGTATTGAAACATACGGATTGCTGGAAAAGACAACTCCTTTATTTTGCCGGATTTATATTATTTCTGGCCGGTTTGCGCTATTTTATGCAAGCCTTTCGTCTGCCTCCTACTATTTATCGTCTGCCGATTTTCGATGAGACTTTTTCTAAAAAAATATTTATTACTTCTATCGGTGATTTATTATTGACTACCTTCTGTATTTTTCAGGTTTGTTATATCACTTTGTCGAATATCCGGATTAATTACCAGGATGAGAAACTGTTGCATTATCGTTACCTTTTCACTGGTGGGATTATTTTTCTGATTTTTCTATATGTCAATTTCTTCAATTTTTCCATCGATCTGGTGGTGGAAAATATGGATATTCATTTGAATATCGCGCAGTTGGTACCTGTGGGGCTCTCTTCTATTCTTTCGTTTGTCGCGATTATTATGGGAGGATTGGTGATCGTGATCACTATCTATGGTGCTGTTTCTGTTTTCTGGCACATGATGTCGTTCATAACGGTGATTAAAGTCGTCACTTACATGTGTGTTCTGTTGAGTCTGGTCAGTTATATGTTCAGTTTATATACGAACTTCTGGGATTGTTTTTTTATCTGGATCGTTACGGTTTTACTGGCTGTTAACAGGTATTTATTGAAGCGGGATATACAAAGAAGTATTTATATCCTTGTCATATTTTTATTATCCATCTACGTGGTGATGGTGACTAAAAAATATGAAAGCTATAAAGAGCAACGCCAGCGTATGAACTATGCCACCGAGCTGATAGAAGAAAGGGATTATAATTTCGAAAAGCGGTTGGTGGAGATCGATCGGGTCATACGCGGTTCGGAGGAACTGAAAGGATGGATCGAGGTTGGTGAGGAACAGGAAGCGGAAGCTTTGTTGAGTGGAGAGCTATTGGATTTGAGAGGATATAATTATTCTTGCGAAATCACTTTTTGCCGTGCCGGTGACAGTCTTTGGCTGACCGATACCCGCGAACAATGGGGATGCCGGGAGTATTTCGAATGGATTATACGTAAAAACGGGCACCGGATCGACGACTCCGGTTTCTATTCCATCGGTGTTTTCGATGGATATGTCACTTATATCGGGCGATATCGTTTCGGGGAAGTAAATCTTTATCTTCGTTTCGATGCAGTCAAGGACGACGAAGGCATAGGGTATCCGCAAATCCTGTCCCGTAAATCTGCCGATGGGAAAGAGGACGGTTATTTTTACTCCTATGCTAAATATAGCTACGGGGAGTTGGTGTCTTCTTCGGGAAATTTTGTGTATTATAAAAAATTATCGGCATTCGGTAAAGATGCCCGTAATTTCGACCTGTTCAATAAAGACAAATATTCGCATATGCTGATCCCTGTGGACAACAACAGTACCCTGGTCATCAGTTTGCATGAGAATACTTTCGCTCTTTATTACATGAATGTGTTGTATGCTTTCTTCGTTTGTATATTGATTTCTTCCTATGGTTTGTTTTTTAATGTCAACCGGAATTTCAATTTCAGGCAAGGCACATTGAGGGCCCGGATAAAAAACAGTATTATATCTTTGATTT
>CAJKZL010000644.1 GCA_905204385.1 uncultured Odoribacter sp.
AAACACCGAAAACCACACCGGTGATATGATGCCAACGTAACCACCATTTTTTATAAGGCGAACGCAACCCTTTCTTCCGGTTTTTCCAAAATACCCAAATCCCGATCCACAAACCGGAGAAGCACATGATAGCTCCCAATCCGGACGCCCAGATCATAAAATTAATCCAAAGCGCTTGATTTTGCCGTAGAGAAGTAAAATACACCCAATGAGGAATAGCCCCCAGCCAAGCCCAAAAGCGGGAATTCCGGTCAGTCCATTGCAACACTTTACCGCTTTTCGAAGATATATACATCTCTTGCCGGGCATCATCTTCGAACGAAAACTTATAAATCGGAAATTCTTTGGTCAAATAACCGAAAGGAATCCACTGATCCAACCGGTTTAAGGAATCTACCCGATAAGCAACCGATCCACCCAATTGTCCGGCAATCCGGCAAATCTCGTTAAAATCAGGTTTACCGACAACCTGCAATGAATCGGCATACAAACCGGCAGGTAATTGCCGCCCTTTCAGATGAAATACCGGCCGGTCGAGATACATATCTACAGACAAACCTCCTAAACGACTACTGTCGGGCAGTACCTGCAATAAAGAATCTACAGCCGGAAGCGGACCTGTCAGAGACTCCTGACGGGCTAATTTCAATTTCTGATTTACCCGTGGGAAACTATGATAAATCATTACAATCCCAGAGATAAACCACATCAGAAACAAGATACTGAGTAATAAACCGAGTATCCGATGAATTTTTCGGAAAATTTTTGTCAACATGTTTTTATCTATAATCTTATTCCTGTCCACGGGAATAGCATTATTATTATTTTCGGCAGGTTTCCTGACTCAGTCCAGAAAAGTAACCTTCCAGTCGCGTCGACCGTGGTTGTAAGAAAACTTTTCACCTTATACGAACCTCACAGTAGCGGGCACTGTTCCGGAATTGCACCGGATTCCCTCTCATTTTATGCAGAAAACATAAAATTCACCGAAAACTTAAGAGATATCAAATAAAACGTTCGGTTAATTTAGTTGAAAGTCTATAAATTTCATAATATTTATAAAGTCATGGGACCCTGCGGGCACCTGGTTAATTGACAATGAAACAATACACCCAAGGAATAGATCCTATCGGATTGATTATCAATGGTTACATTCTCATCTTCTTCCCTTCTTTATCTTTTGATGGAAGCAAAGCTTCCAATAATTGTCCATCGTCCATTGACATCTGTCCATTATTCTTTTTGCGGGTTTCCGCAAAAAGAATCGACCTTTTATTTTCCCTGCATATACCCCTTTTTCCTGGTAGCCATATCCACCGCTTTATGTCCGGCAGCAAACCGGGCATGTTGGATGAAGAGTTGCTGAACAGTTGGATTTTCTCCCAACCCTTTCAGGTAAAGATTCACTTTATAACCCTGTTTTTCAAGATTTTCCTTCCATTCGCCTGCTATATCATTTTTAGCATGATCTCCGGCAACAAACATCAGGGGGGCCAAAGTCAATGTTTTGGATTTTCCGTTTTTCAATAGCCGCAAAGCGTCTTCGTATTCCGGATACCCTTCTACAGTTCCGACATGATATTCCGGATGTCCTTCCGCTTTCAGCATATAATCGAACATAGCATACGAAGCTGTTGCAGGATCGGGTGTTCCATGGCCCACCAATAATTTTTGTCCACCTCTATCAGCCTGATTCATGGCCTCTGTAATTGCCTTCACAACCACTGTATAATCCTCAGGAGCATACAACAAAGGATTTCCGACACGAATATCTTTAAAATTCAGCGAAAGCCCTTCCACTTCGCGACGCAATTCTTTCATCTCGGTACCTTCGATTATATTCGTAGATTGTATTAAAATATGCGTATAACCTTGTTCATGCAGCTGAATGAGTGCCTGGGCCGGATTCAGGCGTTCTACTCCCCTTTCCTTCAATTTCTTCAGGATAATCCGGGAGGTCCAGGCTTCCCGGACTTCGATACCTGGAAAAGCTTCTTTCATCTTTGCATTGATTGCATCGATTGTCAAAACCCGGGTATCGTCATGAGTGGTACCGAAATGGATGATCAGGATGGCAGCCTTATCCCGCTCTCCTAAATTTCCGAAAAGATCCGATTTTATAAAATTTTCATCGGAATGGGCCATACACACCGGCCCGATAAACAACGCTATTACTAAAAACAAATATTTCATATGATTATCATTTTATTTTCAACGATCCAATATACCTCTTATCCTACAATTAGTTCGGACTGATCCTGTTATT